>WRMR01000306.1 GCA_009776995.1 Planctomycetaceae bacterium
CCATTGCTTCCGCTCCACTTGCTGGCTCAACAGAACCCGGCAAGCCATCGAAAATTGCTGTAATCGCTGATTTTACAATTGTAAGTCGTTAAAATATAAATAGTTATGCGCAGTTAATACAGTAGAAATAGTTTAAAACAATCATTTCATGAGCGAAAGGGAATCAACGATGAAACAATCATCTTCCACATCAACACTCAACCGGCGTTCATTTCTGCAAGCGTCGTCGGCTCCAGTTTTCGCCTTGAGTTTCGTTCCGCGTCACGTTCTGGGAGGCGAGGGTAACTCTCCTCCCAGTTAGCGGCTTGCGCTCGCGGGTATCGGCATCGGCGGGGGGGGACATGGTCAAATCCAAGCCTGTGCCGAGAGTGGGTTCGAAGTCGTCGCTCTTTGTGACGTTGACGATGTCCATGCAAAGAAAACTTATGACGCCTTTCCGCAAGCCCGTCATTACCGTGATTTCCGCGACCTGTTCTCGACCGAGAAGGATAAGATAGACGCCGTCTATTGCGGAACCCCCGACCACACACACGCTCTTGTGACACTTGCCGCGTTGAGAGCCAAAAAACACGCCTGTACCGTCAAGCCCCTGACACGCACAGTCGAGGAGGCCCGTGCCGTCATGGCCGCCGCACAGACATCCGGCGTTGCCACGCAGGTCACCGCCCAGCCCAACACCAGCGATTGGGCCTGCCGAATCGTGGAACGTGTTCAGTCGGGTATTTTAGGCGATGTGACAGAGGTACATGTCTGGTCTTATCGTCCCTGCTGGCCGCAGGGCATGCCCAAACGCCCCGACGGCGAGGACCCCATTCCTGACACACTCGACTGGAACCTGTGGATAGGCCCCGCTCCCATGCGGCCGTTCAAGGACAACTGGCCCAATGGCAGCCCCATTCCCGACCTTCCCCCTCATAATTGGGGCGGTAGCAAAGTTTATCATCCTTTCAATCACCGCGGTTGGTGGGATTTCGGCACGGGCGCGCTGGGCGACATGGGTTGCCACTACCTCAACACCCCTTACCGTGCACTCAAACTCGGCTATCCCACAGCCATATCCGCCTCATCTTCACGTCAGTATGAGGAGTCCTTCCCGCTCGCCTCCATCGTGACTTATGATTACCCCGCGCGGGAAGGCTTTGCTCCTGTGCGTATCGTCTGGTATGACGGCGGACTCAAGCCCCCGCGTCCCGCAGAAATGGGCGACGAAGATTTGCCCGATGAAAGCGTGTTGTACATTGGTACAAAGGGCAAGATGCTGGGTGACCGCATTCTCAACCCCGAATTGGAAGCCAAGGCGCAAACAATTCCCGCCACATTGCAACGTCGCGGCAACACTTGGGAAGAGTGGCATGTTGCCTGCAAGGGCGGTGAACCGGCAGGTTGCCATTTCGGTCTCGGAGGTGTGCTGGCGGAATTCGTCCTGCTCGGCGACATCGCCCTTCGCACCGGCAAACGCATCGCCTATGACCCGCAGGCTGTTCGCATCACCAACGATGCGGAAGCGGATGCTCTTTTGAGACAACCGTATCATAATGGATGGAAGTTATGAATTATGGAACTGTAATAAAATCCCAGTGACAAAGTATCGTGGGGCCATCCTCAAAGGACGCAATTTCAATAATAGCCGATGTCAACTGGCGGATCAAGGCGGTGCAAGAAACTCAAAAGCCCCAATGGGGCGTCCCAAGGCAAGGTTTTTCATGGCAACCGGAAGTGAAGGTTGGGCGGTCATGGTGTGACCGCCGCACCTTCCTTCAAGGTGAAAAAGCCGACTATCGCCGACGCTCGGAGCTCGGCAGCCCACCCATGTGAATGGCAGGCCATCTTGGGAACCGACCTCTTACGTTCCCGGTTGCCAGTCTTGAAATTTTTTCGAAAGTTTTCCTGCGGCAACGGCTCCAATGTTTTGTCAAGAAACCGGCGCAATTCCGTAAAGCTCATTTCGCCGTTTTTTTTGAAATTTGTCTTGAATTTCCTGTTTCATCTGAACCACACTGAAACCATAAACGGTGTGCGGTGACTTCGGACTTGGTCTCGTCCGGGATATCTTCGATGCAGTGCTTGCGGGTTGTGCCGTGACGCCGACGAGGTTTACCGCCGCAAACCCTTCTGACCCGGCTTTTGACGTGTTTTTTCTTTGTCGGTAGAGTTGATACGTAACATGCTTTGCCTCCTTGCTTGATGGTAATCAAAGGAGACAGTATAATGAAATTTCACAATTTTGAAAAAGCCAGTTGATTTGGCGATTGCTGATATTCAAATTCAAAGTGATATTAATAATACGATTCCTGAAGAACTGCCGGAGACAACCTTGTCTGGAGCCATCTGATGCCGGATTTGAATCCTTATGACCATACCGAAGTGCCGCAAATTGTTCATCCTCAAAAGCGGGGGCGGCAATCCTATCTCCTCTTAATCACCGCCGTGGCCGCACTGGGTGGATTTCTCTTTGGGTTTGATACCGGGGTCGTTTCGGGATTGAACGAGTCAGTCAAGGCGTATTTTCTTCTCAGTGAAACCATGGAAGGATTTTTTGTCAGTTCCGTTACGATTGGCTGCATCGTCGGAGCCGTTCTGGCCGGGTTTGCCTCGGACGCACTCGGACGAAAGAAGGTTTTGCTTTTTTCGGGGATTCTGCTGTTCGTTTCCGCCTTGGGCTGTGGTTTTCCACCGAATTTCACCGGGTTGATTGCTTTTCGCTTCATCGGCGGCGTCGGGGTTGGGGTTGCCTCCATGGTCGCACCGCTCTACATTTCGGAAATTGCACCGGCATCCATTCGGGGACGCCTGGTCACGCTTTTTCAACTGGCGATCGTGTTCGGCATTTTTGCCGCGTATGCGTCCAATGCGTTGATCTGGTCACTGCATGACATCCTTCCGGCTGACTCGAAAATTCCAGGCATTTCCCGGGTTTTTGTCAACGAAAACTGGCGTGGCATGTTCCTCATGGGCTGCATTCCGGCGGCACTGTATTTCTTTGCGACGTTTTTTGTGCCGGAGAGTCCCCGATGGTGGGCCGGAAAAAATCGTGACGACAAGGCCATGTCCACGCTGGAAAGATTGTTCGGACGCGATGAGGCCGAACGCGGAATGCGGGAAATTCATGCCGTGCTGGCTGAGGAAACCGGAAAATTTTCCGAAATTTTCAGCCGAAAAAATCGATTTGGCCTGATCATCGGCGTGGCACTGATGTTTTTCTCACAAGTTACCGGGATCAACGTCATCATGTACTTCGGCAACCAGGTGTTCAAGGAGGCAGGGTATTCGCCCACGTTTTCCTATTTATTGCAGACTTTCGTCGGGCTGGCGAACATTGCCTTCACGCTTTTTGCCGTGTGGAAAATTGATCAATGGGGACGCAAGCCGTTGCTCCGACTCGGGACCATGTCCATTTTCATCGCGCTGGCACTGATAGGAACCCTGTTTGCGCTGAAATCGCACGGCATCGGCGAAGGCGTTCTTTTGTATCTTCTGCCGGTTCTGATTGTGCTGTTTATTGCCTCGTTTGCCATGTCGTGGGGGCCGATTCCCTGGGTGGTTGTCTCGGAGATTTTCCCAACGCGGATTCGTGGTCGCGCCGCTTCGATTGGAACGATGACGATTTGGATTTCCTGCTTTCTCGTCGTGCAAACATTTCCTTGGCTGCGTGAGAAGGCACCGGAATTGAGTTTCGCGATTTACGCCGGGCTGATGATCCCCGCCCTGATTTTTGTTTGGCGTTACCTGCCGGAAACAAAGGGTCGTTCGTTGGAGGAGTTGGAAAAGTATTTATATTCGTCTGTCAACAAAACTGCACTTTCCAAGAGCAAATCAAACGATAATCGGTAAAAAACTGGCCTTTCCAAAGGACCGGCTCCCGGTGTCCAAGTTTTGTTGTTATGACAAAATTTACTCGTGGAGCCGATCAATGACGATCCCCCAAGAGCAGCAAGACGCCGTATCTCTGTTTGAAAAATTCGCCGGATTACCCGCAAGCAAGTGACCCCAAAAGACGCAGCCGTTTTTCCTTTCGCAGATTCCCGGTGCGTTGCCCGCCATCGCACGACGGCGAACCGTCACATAGTGGCTCAAGGCGGCGCAGGCTTGCGACATGACGCAACGGCGACGGGTGATGAACATGGTGCTTGATATGCCGGTACGTCCCTTTTAATGGTTCGGGATTGCATAACTTTTGCATGGTCAGTCACGTTCCAAGCCAATGGTTCCACGAGATATACCTTCCCGGCCAGGAGGGACAGAAAATATGGCGAGATGTTGAGCCGGATATCTTGATGCGGGTTCCTGTTCCGGATGGTGACGATCACCATGAAAGAAAACTCATGGCAATGCGTGATTAAGAAGGGTGAGATGCAGGTCGGTGACAGGATTCTTTATCTGGAAATTGATTCGGCGATTCCGGCGAAGGACAAGCGGTTTGCGTTTCTGGCGGATGCCGGATGCACAAGAACAATGAATGGGAAAAGAGTTTATCGCTTGAGAACGGTGAAACGCAAAAAGCAAATTTCCCAGGGACTGGCGTTACCGCTCACGGACTTTCCGGAATTTGCGAATTGCAAGTCCGGCTACGATGTGACGGAGAAACTCGGCGTCACGATTTATGATCGTCAACCGCCCCGTGTCGGGCGTTTCGGATTTCTCATGGGCAGAGCCGCCGGGAAATTTCCAGGGTTTATCCGGAAAACGGATCAGGAGCGGATTCAGTCGATGCCCCGGAGTTTGCTGGAACGCATTCAGGATCATCCGTTTGAGATTACGATCAAAATGGACGGAACAAGTTGTTCGATGTATTACAACAACGGCAAATTCGGCGTTTGTTCCCGCAACCTCGAACTTCGGGATCCGAATATTCGCGATCCATTTTTCGTTCGTGTGTGGAATCGCATTAAAAAGGTATTCGGATATGATTCACGACCGTCCCATTTTATCGACAATTCGGTGTACTGGGACATGGAGAAACGGTATGGTATCCGCGACAGGTTGACGGAATACTGCAAGGCGACGGGACGAAATCTTGCTTTGCAGGGTGAGATTTGCGGACCGGGTATTCAGGCCAACCGCGAGAATCTTGATCAACGGGGCTATTTCATCTTTGACATCTGGGACATCAACAATCAGTGGTATCTTCTCAGCGATGAACGAAAGCGGGTCGTGGAGGCACTAAATCAAGTGACATTGCGACAGCATATTGTTTCTCCTCTGGAATGTGTGCCGGAGTTGCAGGAGGTTCAGCGTGACAAAGTGCCCGAATATCCTTTGGATTATCTTGAGGGAATTGATGCGGCAATTCCGGATATTCTGGCGATGGCCGATGGTCGGGGGCTGTGTTGCGAACGGCGTGAGGGTCTTGTATTCAAGAGTAAAAAAGACGCCAATTTTTCGTTTAAGGTGATTTCCAATGCGTATCTTTTGAAGAATGAACTTTGAGGATAATTATACGCCGTATAATTATCTCCCTGTGTTTGAAAAGGAACGATAGTATGAGTGTTGAGAATCTTAGTGATTTGTTGTGCGACAGATGTGGAAATTTTGCTGATTTTTCCAATGGCGGAGGCAACTGTCCGGAGTGCGGCGATGATTGTTGTTTGTCATGTGCGGGATGGGGATATCGGATTATGCAATCCTGTCGGACCGGGATTGTATCAAGTCTATATGTCCGACGGGACGTTTCGGGAGTGTTTTCTTTTTCAGAACTGCGGCTTGGGCCACGGGGACGCAAGGGATTTCATTATTCTGGATAAAGAAACCAAGGCCGTGAGAAGTAGAGACTGTTCATCCGACAGGATTTGGGTCTCCGGGCCGTCGGAGGATCCCAAGTGGATGGAAAAAATACCGGCAAGCAATACGGATATCGATATGTCGGCGGATAATAGATATGATCGTTATCGCGACGTGTGTTCGCTTTTGATCACGCCTTTCGGGGTGGTATGGGAAGGTCGTTTTCAGGATCGGGGGGACTTCTATTTCTATGAGGGGTGGAGTGAGTGTTCCGTCTGTCCCACTTCCGCGTCGTTGCGGGGTTTCAAGAAGCTGACTCCATTTGACGACAGGAGTCCCGTGATTTGTCATAAGGACACGATTTTGCGAAGGTATGCCTGCTGCGGCGGCGATTAAAAATAATCCAGTGAATGATCCGGTGAATAGCTCATTCAAAGAGATGCTGGATAATTATGCAAGGCAGAGTCGTCAAAGTCTGATTCAGAATCGAAACGCCGA
>WRMR01000307.1 GCA_009776995.1 Planctomycetaceae bacterium
TTGCCCGGTTCGAATCAGAAACCTGGTTTTTATTAATCAATGCGACGGTTTTGGGGTTTACGAAAAGGCACCCAATGAATTTCAACGCGGTGAACCGGTTTTCATCTATGCGGAAATCGACAACCTGACTGGTCTGGAAAACGAAGGCGGTTATCTCATTCAAGTCAACAGTTCGTATGAAATCGTTGATGTTTTCGGCAACCGGGTGGCAAGCGGGGAATTTAGCAAAACGGGGAAGCATACACAAAGCAGGATCAGGGATGTCTTCTTGCTTTGGCGGGTTGATCTCCCGGAAAATATCATGCCCGGCAAGTATTTTATTCGGCTGCTGGTTGTCGATACAAATCACCCAAATCACCTGTTTGATCAGCAGAGTCTTGAAATGAATGTCTTGTCACCTCTCAGTAACCGTTAATTTCATAACGAGATACGTCGATTTTCTTTCTCCTCAAATTCCTGGAGTGAATAATATCGTTTTTTTCCGACAAACGGTATTGTCTCTACAATCAAAAAAATCGCTATTGACGAAATTTTCGTTATTCTCTAAATTGCTTGCGATGCCGCAGTGGCACACCAAACCTGAACAAAAGTAGCTTTCCAATGGACGGCTTGGATCGCAAATGAATCACAGCATGATAACTGATGAATGGTTTTGCTATCGCTTTCTTCCTTGTTGACGCGAGACAACATGACCTGATTCGGGATGTTAGTACAACCAGAGCGGCCTGACGCAAATTCCTTTTTAATCATCGCAAGTTGTTTTTATTTATTTGAGAGTGCCGGTGGTCATAACCTAATGTATAGAAAATTCCTGTTATGCAATTATGAGAAATGCAGAGGGCTTTTCCATAAAACAGCAGGATGATTTGCGGCGTGTGTTCGCACAAGGGAATCACGAGGATTGTCCCGGCGATAGCAACAGAGAAAGCACCACTCACAAGAGAAATTTTCAGTGACAGGCGGAGCTTGTCCGGAAAGGCGGAGAATGAGTACAAAACGTTTTGCATTTGAATCGCGAGCGTATCGGCATTTGATGATGGAAGTCTTGGAAGACCGTGTGGTTTTGTCGGCCAATCCGTTCGACAAAATCGATATTGTGACCGTTGAACCGATCACGGATGCGTCGCATGAGACGATGATGATGTCAACGCCTGTTGCTTCAGGTGAGACCCCGGAAACCCTGGCATTGCTCGTTCCCATGACGGGAAACACCACCTATTCCGGGATGACCGGGTTGGATGACGTCAAAAACCTGTACGGGTTGGACGGGAGCGGACAAACGGTTGTCATCATCGACAGCGGTATTGCGTACAATCACATTGATCTCGGCGGCGGGTTCGGGGACGGCTATCGCATCGTCGGCGGTTATGATTTCGCCGATGGTGATTTCGATCCTTATGATTCCGGGCCGCGAGGGTCGCACGGAACACACGTCGCGGGCATCATCGCCTCAAGCAGTTCGCAATATCCCGGCGTTGCAACAGGCGTCGATTTGGTTGCACTGCGAATTTTCAACGATGACGGCACAAGTAACATGCAATATCTCATCGACGCCCTGCAATGGGTGCATGAGAACAAGGACGCCTTTGCCAACCCGATCACGACGATCAATCTGTCGGTCGGTTTTCTTGTCGATTCGAACGGATATTTCGATCAAATCAACGAATGGTTTCGTATTTTGAACGATGACGGCATCTTGATTTCCGTTGCGGCGGGAAATGCGTTCGAGTCGGTTACCGACCAGAGCCAATTGAGTTACCCGGCCATGAGCGAGTATGTCGTTTCGGTCGGTTCGGTCGGCGTTACGGGCGAAGTCTCGTATTTTTCGCAGCGCAGCGAAGACACAATCATGGCACCGGGGCAATACGTCAAAAGCACCGTGCCGGACTATGTCGGCAACCGCAACGGCATCGACGACGATTACAGCACCCTTTCCGGTACAAGCATGGCGGCACCTTACGTGGCCGGGGCAAGCACGCTCATCCGTCAGGCGATGCAGATCGTCGGCATGACCGGCATCACGCAGCAGATGATTTACGATGCCATCGTTGCAACAGCGGACAAGATTTACGACGCCGTGACAGGGCAGTATTTTTCGCGGATCAACATCAAAAATGCCATTGAGTCGATTTTACCCCCGGATATGCTTGGCAACTCCATAGCCAACGCAACGGGACTGGGGACTGTTGTTGACACGATGGACATCGAAGGCTTTTTCAACACGAAAACTGACAAGGATTATTTCTCATTTGTTGCCGGCAAGGACGGCACGATAGTTATCACGCCTGAAATGAGTGCCGGGCTGACCGGAACCTGGGACGTCAGCGCGGTTCCCGGTGCCGTCGTTGCATCCGATGGCACGGTAACGCTCGATGTGGTAGCAGGCAAGACCTACACACTGGGGTTCAATGCAACCGGAACCATCGGGATTTACTCGCTCAACGCACATTACGTTGGCAACACGACCGATTCCGGTGGCGAAACGGACACGGAGAACACAACCGATCCCGGCGGTGAAACGAATACAGGCAACTTGACAAATCCCGATAATCAAGAAAATCCTGGTTCAGACAAACCCGGTTCAGACAACACTATTTCCGTCACCGTGAACCAGGCGACTCTTGACAACCAGCATCTGACCGAAGGCGGCAAGTGGTATGCAATCACGGCGACCAACACGGGGACGATGACCTTTGAGGTCATGTTGCCCTCAGGCGTTTCGGGACAACATCTCGTGATTGAAATCGGGGATGCCGACGGGAATGTGACGGCAACATATACCGGGCAATCGCGCATGGATTTCGCCGTGACCGCCGGAACAACGGCATGGGTGCGTGTGAGTACGGAAGCGAATACCGGAGCAATTGACGGAGCGGCGATTCGGCTGACCAACCTCGTGCAACAGGTCGGGTCGCAGATTTTCGTCATCGGAACGGAACGTGACGATATGATTTCGCTGACGGCCGGAACAACGCATTTGCTGCTGATCAACGGTGTGCGGTATGCCTTTGACGCCGGAACCGTCACCAACATCAGTATCGATGGTCGCGGTGGCAACGACACGATTCGTTACACCGGAACCGATGCGGACGAAACCGTCACGATTGACGGCACCGTGGCGACGATTGCGGGCAAAGATTACACCGTCGGTGTGCGAAACGCGGAATACCTTGACATCGACGGCAATGGCGGCAATGACACACTCCGCTATTACGACACGTCCGGCGACGATCTGGTGACCGTCCGAACGGGCGAAATCAGCATTGCGTCAAGCGGTTTTTTTGCCCGGGTTGAAGGCATGGCAAAATTTTTCACCTTTGCGGAACGCGGCGGCAACGATTCGGCGATCCTGTACGACTCGCCCGATGATGACACGCTTACGGTGTCGGCAACATACACCCTGTTCAACAGCGGCGGAACAACAAGCCAGTTGTACTCGTTCAAGTCGATTGTTGCCTATTCGGTCAACGGCGGCAACGATACCGCAACCATGACCGATACAAGCGGCGAAACGTTGTTTACCGGCTCGTGGGAAAGCATGAAACGCTTTTCCGTCAACCAATACGTCGAAGTGCGCGGATTTGCCCAGGTCAACCTGACCAACGTGTATGGCGGGAACAACATCGTTCGGCTCGAAGACAGCCTCGGCAATGACACATTGTACATCATGGCAAGCGGCGTTTCACTGAACGGCTCCCATTACGGCATTTCCGTTCGCGGGTTTGATTACGTTCACACCAGTGCGGTCAACGGCGGGAACAATCAAATCATGATTTATGACACTCACAAATCGCAAAAACTTACCGCCGCCAACAGCATGATCAGCGTTATCGACTCGCTGCACACGTATGAGGCGGACGGTTTCGGCGAAGTTTGGGCCTTTGGAAGCAACAAGGAAAGCAGTCAAATCGAAAACCACGGCACGGATTATGTGCTCAAATTGCTGGGACAATGGGAGGACACACTGCCAGCGGTTTGATGTCCACATCGGGGTCGTCGATTTTGAGATTATAAACGACCGCCAAAATGTTGATGTTGTGAATTTGATTTTCGTCGAAAAATTAAAACAATAACACCGATGGTGAAATATTTGGATGAGTATGCTACTGCGGATGGAGGTAGCTCAGAGGCTATTTAGTAAATAACATATTGAAAACACTTGATTTATAAAAATCACAAAACGCTGACAAAATTAAAATTACGGCACTTATAGCATTTGGCATTTTTTCAGGGTGTTGATATGCCGTAAATTGCAGTGTTTAATTTCCAAATAGCCTCTCAGTGTTATCGGTTTCTTTCACTTCCGCGAGAATATCGACTGAAAGAATGGATTTTATTGGAGATTCTTTTCCTGGAACACTGTAAAGAATTCCGACTTGTCCTTTGGTTTTGCCCCTACGATTACTCATAATCCAAAGTGCTGAGTTGTTGCACTAGAGAATTGATACATCCCACATGAATAAAACCGCCATCATCCTCCCATTCGTCTTCAACACAAGTGATGCCACGCAAACATGCTATAGTTATAGAATTAGAAATTCTAGAACCAGCCAATTTTGTAGTACTCAAACCGTAATTGGTGACATAATACCCGCTACCAGCACAAGGCCAATTTGCCCAACATGATGTGTTTGTCGCCAAGTAATCGTTATCACAAGATGTACAGGCACCATCAGTAGCTGCTTTATTTTCGCAATCTTCACTTGCTGCAAAAATAAAATACATATTATCACCAACGATAATCAAAAGCAAAGAAACAAGGGCAAAAACCCACTGGACACAATGAGATTGTTTCATGACACACTCCTTCAAAAATTTTTTAAACCGAATACGCACCTTGAACAAAACATAAAAACCGCTAATAGAGAGTTCCACAGCCAACCACCAGAACTCTACATAACTGATATGATAACCATACTCAAAAAAAATCAATCGTTTTGACAAGATTTTTCCGGTTTTTTCAAAAATTCTGGCTTTTTTGAAAGCCTGTTTCACAATTCGAGAACATGATGAATTTCGTTTGAAATACGCGACTCCAAATCTTGATCTCTGCTTTTGCCTCTCTGCTAATTCTGACGGATTGACATATTCATTTTCATTGCCACTTTGAATCATTCATCATCTTGTGTTGGAGGAATTGCAGTGCATGAAATGACACCGCAGGAAATTGTTACGGAACGAGGGCTTACGATCAATTCAGTGAGACCACGGCGGGCAATTCGCCCAGCGGTTGGACGTCGGCAAGCAGGTCAATTGCGAGGAGATACGGTGCGGTGTCCGCATCCGCGTCATCGGTTTGAGGAACATAAATGACCGCCAGTTTTGCGGCGGTTTTGCCTTCTTTGCCGTTGGTGTCCAAACGACAATGAAGTTCGGTACTCTCACCCGCCTCAATGGATTTCCTGGAGAATGAGACTTGCGTGCAACTGCATGTCATTTTGACGTCCAGGATGGCGATCGGGTACTTCGATTGATTGACCAGTTTGACTGTGACCTCGTGAAACGCCGGGCCAACCTGACCGAGATCGACAACTCCGGGTTCCGCAACAAGCATGGCAAGAGGCCGGGCTTGCTGTTGTGATATATGGCAAAAAGAACACATGGCTCCCACAAGGGAACCGACGAAAAGCAGAGTAAAAAGGAGCAATCCCAAAACTCCTGACTCCCTCACCACTACTCCATCACCCCTCAACTGACTGCTGTGAACGGTTACTCGAAAAATTCGTCTTCTAGGGGTTTTTCGACGGGTAGCCCGTAACGTTCGTCGAGCCAACGTGCCGCGTCGATCAGTTTGCACCGCTGTGAGCAAAACGGCATCGCCACCCCGTCGTCGCTTTCAAAAAAACGTTGTTCACAAACGGGACAGGTCAGCGGTTCCATCGTATCGTATTTGCGAGAGGTGAATTTGCAAGGGTGGAGGATATCATGGTGGTTCCAATGGGTGGAAAAGTGGCTGTTTGCCAGCCTGTTTCAGCAGCTTAGCGGCTCCGGTCTTTTCACCGAGCCTGGTCTGAGGAATCATTGTTTTCAAGTGAAGCTGCACTCAATTTTTCGTAACCGTTCACGGGCGGTGAGCTTCCCAGAGGCGGAACGACAGTTCCATTTTAGTGGTCAATTGTCCGGCAGTAAAGACGGCGGGGCGAGGTCGTGCAGAAAACTGAAGATCGCATCACGAAGGAAGGTCATCACGTTTCGTC
>WRMR01000308.1 GCA_009776995.1 Planctomycetaceae bacterium
TTTCGTCGGAAAACCAGAACGTGACGTCGCCCCGATTGACCAATGCCTCGTTATATTTTGCCCAGTTTCTGATTGTGAACGCCGTGCGTGCTTCCGTACTCATGATTTGCTCCGTTTTGAGGTGGTTGGTGGTGGTTTTGACAAACCTGACTGCACCCATTACGGAAAAAATTCCCGTTTGTGCCGTGTTTTTTTAATATTTAATCAACAATGCCAAGCAGAGATGCAGATTTCCTCATGCTTAAGAAAAAATTGAAAAAATAGGCAACAACCGTTGGTGTCAACATTTGATTTGTCCATTTTGACTGAGGCATGTCAATCACGAAGATTTCCCCGGAAGAGGTCGAACAGTTGGACTGACACAGGACTTATGAACCTTTTACGAAAGCGGTCACACCATGACTTCCCGGGAGCCGTTGCCTGTTTGTTTGGCGGCGTTATGCCTCGGGATTGTGGGGGACAAAGGGCTGGGCGTTCCCGCGTTTCTTTGGGGGACGCTTTTTTTGATTCTTGCAGGTGTTTGGGTTTGGTACAATTGGAACGCGTTACGGTGGGACGGTTTGAAAAGCAAACCAGCCGTTTTCAAACGCGACGAGGTGATAACAAATCAACGGCTTTTCCGTTCGGCGATGATGTTGCTTGGTCTTGTTGCGGTGTTTGGCGGACTTTGGCATCACTGGTATTGGAATGTCTATCCGCCGGGCGATCCGGGTTTGTTTCAACTCGACGAGCCGACGCCCGTTGTCATGGAGGGCAAAGTTATCAGTTTCCCACGCTGGATTCCGGCACCGCCCGACAATCCCGGCCGTTTTATGCCGCCAACGGATCAGACCGTTTTGACGCTTCGCGCCGCACGTTTGCGCAACGGCCGGGACTGGGAACCGGCATGTGGACGCGTTTACGTGTCGGTGACCGGAAAACTGCCGGATGTGCGTTACGGCGATTCGTTGCGGATCATCGGCAAGTTATCGCATCCGAACAGGCAGCACAATCCCGGCGATTATGATCAGGCAACGTCATTGCGGCAACAACGCATCTTGTCGATGTTGCGGGTCAATGACGGCGATTCGGTGAGAAAGCTCCAGTCAGGTTCGTTGTCGGTCGCACGATTACTCGAACAGATACGCGACAGTGCCCGGGCGAACATCGCACGATCCATGACGCCGGAACACGCGGGTTTTGCGGCGGCAACGATTCTCGGTGTGCGCGACGAGATTGAGCCGGAACTGTCGCAATTGCTGATCGAAAGCGGCACCGCGCACATTCTCGCCATTTCAGGCTTGCACGTCGGGCTTGTCGCGCTGGGGTTCGTGTTCCTGTTGCGTCTGCTGGGACTGCGGCGCAAAACATTTGCCATCGCACTGACGTTGACGATCCTGTGCTACTTGTGCATCACGGACATGCGGCCATCGGCAATTCGCGCGTCGTTACTGGTGTTCGTCGCGTGCCTTTCGATCTTCCGGGGGCAGCGTCGCTTGCAAATCAACGCCTTTGCCGCGACCGGAATCATCGTGCTGATTCTCAATCCGACAAACCTGTTCCAGGTGGGGGTGCAACTTTCGTTCCTTGCAACAAGCGTCTTCTTGTGGTTCAATCAACGTTTGGACTTGTTCGGCATGTTTTTTGAACGAAACAAGACCCGCAACATGTCATCGATTCAGGACAAGGAAAAGGCTCTCGACGAAATGGCCGACGACGAAAAACTGCTCGCCAAACGCTACTGGGGGCGTATGTTGCTCGGGTTTGCCTGGCGAGGGAGCTGCAAAATGTTTAACGGTCTGATCAACGGCATCCTGGTCTGCGCCGTGATCTGGCTGGTCGTTTCGCCACTCATCGCGTCACAAATGCACGTGTTTTCGATGATCGGCCTGATGGTCAACCCCTTGCTTTGGATACCGCTCACACTCGCACTGTTGAGCGGCTTCTGTGTTGTGATAACCGGTTGGATTTGCCCGCCGATGGCCGTTGTGTTCGGTTGGTGTGCCAACGCTTCCTACGCATTGCTCGCGAACACGATCGCCTGGTTTCATCGGATGCCGGGTGGCTATGCCTGGGTGCCCGGTTTTCATGGTTGGTGGCTGATCGGGCTGTATGTCCCGTTTCTGCTACTGTCGCTGTTCCCGCAACTGCGTCCGAAAAAACGCTGGCTTGTCATCGCGCCGGCATGTTGGCTGCTGGTCGCCTTCGCGGTGCATTACGTTCGGCAGTGGGATGATTGGCGGAATGACCGTCTGTACGTCCGCGTCTTGTCCGTCGGTCATGGGATGTGCGTCCACGTCAAAACGCCGAACGGCAAGTCGATCTTCTACGACGTGGGCAGCATGTCCTCGCCGTTCAAGGGGGCGAACATCGCGGCCCATTCGCTGTGGGATTTCGGTTGCCGGAAGATCGACGCGGTCATCATCTCGCACCCCGATTCCGATCATTACAACGGTTTGGCACTGCTGCTGGAGAAATTTCGCGTCGAAACGGTGTACGTGAACCAGTCGATGTTCCAAAAAGAGGGAAGAGCCATTGATGCGTTGCACAATGCCTTGACGAGCCGCAATATCCCCGTTATGACACTTGCATCCGGCGATGTCATCAACCAACCGGGCTTTCCGGCAATGAGCGTGTTGCACCCGCCCGTGCCGGATGAAATCCTGCGTTCGATTTGCCCGGACAGCGACCATGGCATGAAACAACCCGGCGGTATCGAAGAAGAGGAAACGCTCATTGGGTTCGATAACACAGACAGCAATGCCAACAGTCTGGTGCTGCTGATCGAACATCGTGGGCATCGCATTCTGCTACCGGGCGATCTTGAATCCAAGCTGACGCCGGAGTTCATGCTAAAATTGCCCGTGCATGTCGATGTCATGCTTTCGCCGCATCACGGCAGCATCAAAAAAACATCCGACGAACTGGTCGCATGGGCAACGCCCGAGCATCTTGTCATCAGCGGCGGCCTGTTCACCTACAATCCGAACAGCAAGCCGCATTTTGAAGAGTCGGGCTGCCGCGTATTCGAGACGCTCAAAAACGGCATGGTCGAAGTCATCATCGACCGACAAGGCATCCGCGTGCGCTCACGGTGGTGATTATCAACAACAGCCGGGAGCGTAAACGACCGGTTGGGATTTTTGTTCTTGCGGCGGCCACAGCGTGACCGCCCTACCGCGACTCTGCGCTGTCAAGTATGTTCCCGGCTGCTTTATCGTTGCGGTGTCATGTAAACGTCACCGCTTCAGCATCAATTCCCCAAAATCAAGCGGTTCTTCCGTTGGATCATCTATCGTAAAAGCACTCTGGAGTCGCCAATTTCCCGCTTTCGAATCCATACCGCAGTTGATCGTTTCGGAGATGACCAACACGTAATCACCGGGCGGCAGGTCGTCAAAGCGGAATGTGCCGTCAGGACGCAACGGGGCAAAGCGGAGAATCGCCATCGCCTTGTTGTAGCGGCTCACCTGTTCCTTGTATTGCCTGCCTTCCTCCGTCGTTTCCCAGAGGAGCCGTTTGATGTTGCACTGATACGGGTCTTTTTGTTCCCGGTCCGGCCAGTATTCGCGAGGAAGGACCGGGTAAGTTAAATCCCCCATATTCTCCGGTTTGGGAACAATCCGCGCGGTATATTCAAGCCATTCGACCGGCTCCGAAACAACCGCTCTGCCGACAACTGCCTTTCCCGTACCGCCGATGACGCAATACGTTGTTTCACCCGGTTTCACATCCAGGGTTCCCGTATAGGTTGACCAGCCCGAACTCGAACCGCCTCCCGTCACGGTTCGCGATAACTTCACCGTACCCGGCATCACCTGTTCAAAAACGAACCGCCCGTCTTTTTTGGTGACTGTTCCAAGATAAAATCCGGGATTGGTCGGCAAACTGTCCGGTGTCTGCCAGCGAACGGCAATTACGGTTCCTTCCAGTGTTTTCGTTCCCGCCTGGAGCGTCCCTTCGACGCGTCCCCATTTCAAGAGCGTAATCGGAGTGCCTGTTGGTTTTGCTTGCAGGTCGTGTTCTTTGCGAAACGTTTCCCCGTCGATCACTGCCGAGCCGGACGCATGTGTGATTTTCAGTATGAACTTTTGCGGCCCGATCATCCGGTGCTGATCGTCCGAGAGAATGAACCGTCCTTCCGCGTCGGTCGTCACGGGCCCGGCATCCGGCCCGCAAGCGGAACTCTCGACGGCGATTGTCACGGTGGCGTTTTCTGCGTTTTCACCCTCCGGCGTCAAAACCTGTCCGCCGGAAAGCGGGAACAACGGTTCCTGCGAGGCCGGCGTTTCCGCGTTGGTTGCAGTCGCGGTCGCATCCATATTTTCAGCCGACGGCGAAAGCCGGATTGCGAGTTCCACGTTTTCCTCACCGTAGGTCACAATGCGCGACTTTTGCGTCGCATATCCCGGGGCTTCGACGTCGAACCGCCAGGCACAGTCATCTTTGCCACCATACACATCCGTTTCCATGAAACCGTTGTTCCCGGGGCTCGGAGGAGTCCAACTCATGTAATTTTCATCATCGGCCTTTTCATACATTCGGGTTGTCACGTGAAATGCCGGGATCGGTTCCCCGGTCACATCATCAACGATGCGGAGTGTGACTTTCGAGAGAAAGAGCGTCACGGGCACAAGTTCCTGTGTTGCGTCAACCGGAAATTGGACGCCAATGTAATCCCGCTTGGAGCAGACGATCTCGAATGACGAGGCCGGTCCTTCATTCCAGGTGAGCTTGCCCTGCTCATCGGTTTTGTTCGGTTCCTGAATGACATGGCTGCTCAATCTGTAGTGCCGGCCGGGCAGCCCCGCGATTCCGGCAACGCTCACACTGACGTCCGGAATCGGATTTCCGGCGGAATCTTTCACTTCCAACGTAATCCCGCGTCCCGGCGGCATGGTGATTTCGAGCGGCACGTCCTCCGAGCGAATCTCGACGGGCAAACACAGGCTTGCCCTGCCGGACGCCCACACCGTGATCATCGCCTGGTCATTCAGCGAACAATTCTCAAGGCGGAACAGGCCGTCCTGATCCGAAAGAACCGGCTCAGTATCGCCGCGATAAGCGACAAACAACCGCACGGCGGCTCCTTCAATCGGTGCCCCGTTTTCATCGACGATCCTGCCGGAAAAGGTGTAACCTTGCTCGATGGTGATTTTTGTGTGACAGTTGCCGTCGGCATCCGGGTTCAAACGAGCGGCCGGAATATCGTAAACCTCTGTTGTGAGGTATCCCTCTTTCTCGAGAGACAAAGACGGCGAACCGCTGAACGTCGCCGGAAGCTGGAAAAACGACCATCGTCCTTCGGCGTCCGTGGTGACATTTTCGGCTGTGACCAAACCACGGAAAACATGATAGCAATTGTAACAGTCTGTATAATGAATGGTAAGCGTGACCTTGACCCCTTCGACCGGTTGTCCCTCTTCATCGACGACGATTCCGCCGATCTTCTGCGCCGGCTTGAGTACAACAGTCCAAGTATCACAAATTCTCAGGTCGGATTCAAAATTCGCTGTGTATGGACCATATCCCTCGGCACGAACCGTGATATCGGTGGTCTGCCATTGTTTCCACTGCTCTTCCGACATGGGAATCTCGAAAACACCTTTGTCGTCAACGTGAAAATTGACATATTTTCCGAAACGATGAAATCCGTCGGCATGAGTGATCGGATTTCCCGCCTCGTCAACGACGGTGACGACCATTTTTTCAGGAAACCGGCCGCCGGCAGCAGGCTTCGAGTCGTTTTCCTTCGCGAAGGCAAAGGTGACTCCCAGGATCAACAAAGCCGAAACCCAAGTCCCGACAACAACCGGCAATAAGAAACTCCGCGACATGATCATGTTCCTCGAAAGGGTGTGAGACAAAAAACAAACACAGGTGTATTGTATCATTGTCAACGGCCGCTGAACATACTACCACGATTCCGCTACCCAATCAGCGTCAACCCGACACAAACCCAGATGGGCAACGTCACAAGGGCAAGCAGACTGTTCGGAACGATGGTATCGAGTGCCGTTTCCGGGTCGCCGCCGTAATACCGCGACAGGGTCATCGGAAAAATGGCCGATGACATGGCCGCGTGAATGACAAGGACCCGTTTGATTTCAAGTGTCAGCGGTGAGAAAACCGCAATGGCAATGAAAATCGCGGGCAAAACGACCAGACGCAACAAGCACGACAAAAACGCAACGCGG
>WRMR01000309.1 GCA_009776995.1 Planctomycetaceae bacterium
GGCGTTAATCTATGCTTGCAGCGAAAACCACCAGAAGCCGGAGATCGCACTCCCCGCGACGCAATGGGCATCGGAGTTTGTGACCTGTCAAATCAGGCGACAGTTGTTCAAGGCAAACGATCATGCTGCAAAAACAAAGTTTCAGGCATTGTGCAAGGAGGCACTTCGCCAGTTGCGGCAATGGCATCACAGTCACGGGAAACGGGGAATGCCATCTTGGATATTGCGACGCCAATTGGGGGTCATGCCGCGAGAATACACCGACTTGCTTGTGGAATTGGACGCCCAGCGGTACATCAGAGTTGATCGCATTCCGACAAAAGGCCGCCCAAAAGAGCTTGTGACGCTCCTCGGAATCGAAAAATAACCATCTCAAAAAACGCCAAAAACAATCAAATCCGGCTCCAAAACGTAACTTTGCAGACTTTTTGATCTTTTTGTAAAAGTAAAGTTCTGCGGTTTGAGCCTACAATTTACGGTATATTAAACTTTTTCGTCCCAAACGGGGGGGTTGACGCGTTTCACGATTTTGGCGCGCACTATACCATTTTAAAGCTGAAAAGATTTTTTCGGGTGGCCGATGGTCGGCTGTCCATTTCCTCAAATTTTCACCCCGGAGATGAAACCATGAATTGTGATCGCTGTTGTGAAGAACGTTCTTATTGCCGCTCATGCCCGGAAAAATGTTTTACGGACGACGAGCCGATGGAAGCCAAAGAACCGTTGGAAGCCAAAGAACCGACGCCGCTTGACCGTTTCACCCACGGCTTTTCTCAATGGGTGTCCCATACATGGCAACGCGGCCTTGATCAGGTCACCAAAGCCATACAAGCGGTGAAGAAGAGGGAGTAGAAAGCCGGTGGATTATTTCAAGGCTTTTGCGATTTCGTCAATTGAAGTACAGGTTGCAGCGAGAGCAACCAATGAATCCAAAGCTGTTGGGTCGGTCATCATACTAATATCATCAGTAACCTCCTTTGGGACTGATTTGAATTTGGCATACAAAAACGCCAAAAGCGTTTCGACTTTACCCTTCAGTTGTCCTCTCACTTCTCCTGTTTCAATCCCTTGTTGATATATCCCATTTTTAATCATTTCTGCCATTTCAACGCCTTCTTTTCCTTTGACTACGTTTGTTACTGCTTCAATAATCTTTTCCGGTACTATATCGGTGACCCGATCACTGTACCACGCAATGTTTGCGATTAAATCCAAAATCCGGTCGTCAATCGGGATCGTTGTCAAACGTCCCAACACATCCGGTAAATGTTCAGCCAATGTCCCATCAAACGCACGTTTCATCGTTTCGACGACCGCCTGCGTTTCCGGTTTGCCCGGCAAGCTGTCATAGTGGAACTTCCTCAAATTGATGACCACCAGAAAAAACTGCGGGACAAGCGGCTTGAGTTCATCGGGAATATGTTCAAACATGTCCTGAAAGCATATTACTCCATCGGGCAAATCCTCCTCGCCGCAATACAGCAGCACCATGATCGGTATCGGCAATTTCAACTTTCGGCGGCTACTCGGTCGCCCGGCATCCGTCCAGCGTCTGTAAAGCGATAACAGTGCATAAACCCCAAGCTGGAGCGGGCAATACAGGTTCGGTGCCGACTTATGCTCCGATACAATCAAAACTTCGGATTTCCACTCCTTGTCGTGAAGGCAAGCGATGTAGGGGACGTCAAGTTTCACCTCTTTCGGCCCCCTGATCGGGTCGGCTGGCCCGAAAAATTGCGACGGTTCTGACTGCAAGTTGCTCAGGTCAACATGTTTCGCGATGATTGAATCGGCATAGCGAAGCAACAAATCGCCAGCGATCAACGGATCGCCGATAGTGACACGACCGAAATAATCGTGCGGGTTACTGCCGCTCGCAATCGCTTGTGAAAAATCGAAAGTGTGTTTCGTCATTGATTCATTTTACCTCACTCCGCCTCCGTTTTCAAGGGCGGAAATTGGCCACTTTTCCCGGCGAAATAAGCAACACTCGAAAATCATTCTCATCATTAACATATCATGCGACCGTTCCATGAAATCATTGGACTTAGGGGCGGTTTTTATCGGCACTGTTTCGTTGTAACATCAATAGTAATAACAGCTTAAAATCAAAGAAATCAAAATTTGCGGCGCGGGAAAGAAAGAGTGTCTAACCCCGCGACTAGTTCCCACCGCCTTTTTCTTTTTTATCTCTTCCCAAGTACCTAATATCAAAAGACTTACGACAATCGAATAATGCACACAAAACACAAATCCGCGATTGACGACCAACCCGATTACCATTCCAAACCACGCCAATCTTGTCACCATTCGATACGTAACTCGTTATGTCACCAATAGATACGTAACGACGATGGTCACGAATCGAGCTGACCACCAATCGATATGTGACTGTACAGGTCAAGTACATGGTGACTGCGACGGTTACGCATAGCAATCGGAATGATAGTTTATTTTCGCACGGGCCCTTAGTATATGGTCGGTTTCTTTGCTGGCACGATTTCGGTTACACGGTGATTGATCCACTGGCATAGTTACCACACACGTTTTGATGCACTGCACACATGGCGCGGCGAACGGACATCTCCGCGATCTCTGCGGCCTCTGCGAGCAAAAACACCAATGACGACAAACATGGAGTCGGCCGTATGATTTCGCTTGATTTTCCGTAAAAATCAGCTAGAATCAAAGCAGGAGGCACGCATGTCGAAATACATCAATCCGTACACCGATTTTGGGTTCAAAAAATTGTTCGGCGAGGAGGCAAACAAGGATTTGCTCCTCGATTTTTTGAACACGTTGTTGCCGAAAAAGCATCAGATCAAGACGCTCTCGTTCAACAACCCGGAACTGCTTGGGGCAACGGAAAGTGATCGCCGGGCGATCTTCGATGTGTATTGCGAAGCGAAAAGCGGCGAGAAATTCATCGTCGAAATGCAAAAGGCGGAACAGGAGTTTTTCAAAGACCGTTCCGTTTACTACGCCGCGTATCCCATCCGCAGTCAGGGACTCAAGGGAAAATGGAATTTTGAACTCAAAGCCGTGTATTTCATCGGAATCCTTGATTTTGTTTACGACAAAAACGTTCCCAATCCGGTTTTGATACGCGAAGTCTCGCTCAAGGACCAGCACGGCGAGGAGTTTTACGAAAAGCTCCAGATGATTTACATCCAGATGCCGGTGTTCAACAAAATGGAATCGGAACTGACAACGCGTCAGGACAAATGGCTGTATTTCCTGAAAAACCTGCCGAGCTTGGAACACATTCCCGCCATTTTGAAGGAAAAGGTGTTCCGAAAAGCGTTCCAAACGGCGGAAGTGGCGTCGATGACCGAACAGGACCGTTTGTACTACGAGCAGAACTTGCTCGACTACTGGACCTATATGGCCACCATGGACACGGCGGAACAGAAGGGTTATGACCGGGGAATCAAGGAGGGAATTGAGCAGGGAATCGACATCGGTGAAACCCAAAAAGCGGTTGACATTGCCCGAAATCTGAAAAAAGAAGGGCTCGATCCCATATTGATTGCCAAAACCACAGGACTTTCTTTGGACGAGATCGCCCGTCTGGATTAATCGCTTTTCGTGCGCATTGCCAAAGGAAATTTGCAGTCATTTTTTACCGCGAGACCACAAAGCTGTTTAGTCCCGGTTCCTGGAACCGGAAAAGTTGTCTATGGTTGAAAAATCGCGATTCCTTGAAAAATGATGGTGATTCTTAACACTCACCATTTTCCATGACCGTCGGCACGACAAAACAGTTCCATTTCGGAGAAACATTGAATCGGAATGGAGACGAGACGCACTGTATCGGGTTTTATGGCAATTCGAAGACACCAAGGCCATCACAGAATCTCTTGGAGCCAATGGAGGTGGGTTTATTTCCGCCGAACCAATGGGGGTTATATATGATATGCACGGTAATGTCTGGGAAAGGTGTTGGAACTGGTATGGCCCATGTGAGAAAGGTAAAGACCCAGAGGGAGCATCATTTGGTTCGGATCACGTTCGGCGGGGTGAAAGCTTCCTTAGTGAAGCCCAAGATTGTCGATCTGCGACTCATGGTCACTACGAAGATAAGCCAACAAATGACATGGGCTTTCGCATTGTTTTTGGAGTCGCGCAACAATAATATGAACATTTCAATCAAAGACGCGAGAGTCATCAAGCGGAATGACCGCTCCATGACTGCCGCGGCTCTGATTCACTCGCTCCATGACTGTCGTGGCTCTGAACCATTCCTTCAACACACGCGGATGATTTGCATGTTGAGGATTTTGGCCAGTTTTTCGAGTTGCCCGGCGATGTGCCCAACGCCGATGGCGCAGTGGTGTGCCGGACCGTGACTGCACCAAGCGTCAATGAACCCTCGCGCACCGGTTGCAAAGCGGTAACGGCTGTTCGTGTTGCCGATTTCGAGAATCGGGCCCGGCACCGACTCCCCTTCCGCGACGAGCAGTTTCAAGACGCCGTCCGGTGCATCGATGACCGACAAGAGCGTGACCAGGCCGTTTTTGACGCTCATCTCGACGCTCAGCCCGTGCCCGACCTTGCCGTGATAAACCTTGAGCGGCTTGAGCTTCGTTTTGCCTTCGGCGATGCGCGTGTGACCGGGACCGTCGTGTCCCATCAGAATCACGTCGTCGTTGAAATCAAAGGCGTAAAATTCGGTGAACGACCCGCCCACGCCGAAAGCGTCGAGAATTTTCATCGCCTGTACGTTCTTGACTTCAAACTCGCCCGCGACGGGCACGCCCTGCGCGGTCAACAGCGAATTGCCGACGATGACCGAACCGATCAGATCGACATATTGCCCGTCGCCGGTGCCGTTGACGAAGTAGGCGATTGACCCGAGAGTGTGCCGCTCCACGAGCGTCTCCAGCGCGACCGCCGTTTGCGCCGCGCGCCGGATTTCCGCCGCATCACAATCGGGCTGCACATCGAAATGGTCATGGATTTCAGTGACTTTCGCGTTGACGGCGGACTCGGTGACCGTCTCGCGAATGGCTTTCAGTTCGCACATTTCCAGAATCTCGAAATGGCAACCCAGTTGCGCCGAGTGCATGGTCAGGTCGGAATAAATATCGAGCATCCCGTTGTAGTAATGTCCCAGCAGGCCGACGCGGTTTTGCCGCATGACCGCCGCAACCCGTGCCGCTTCGACCCAGGCGTTGATCCCGCTCCACGCGACGGAATCGTCGTGCAACACACCGGTCACCTGTTGGAATGTGATCCCCGCCCGCATGAATACGTTCGCAATTTCCGGCACGGAACAGGCCTGGCAATGGGCAAGCCATTCGCCGGTCATGCGGGTGCGGTCGCCCATGCTGTTGAACGCCGCGTAGTCAATCGCCGCAACCGGCTGCAAATTCAGCACGACGACCGGTACTTTCGCTTTCTGCACGACGGGCAACACGGTCGATGACAGCGCATAAGTCGAAACATACAAAAAGATGAGCGTGACATCTTCGCGTTTCAGACGTTCGGCAGCCTGTTGCGCCGCAACGGGATTGTCCACCAAGCCGCAATCAATCACCTCGACACCCGGCCGCGCCAGACGTTGGGCAATCACCTGCTGGTAACCGGCGAGCCGGTCGCGCAATCCGTCAAATTGCGGCCAATACGTGTCCAGCCCGATGCCGAACAATCCGATTTTGATGCTAGGGTGAGTCATGGTGTTGTCCCCGGGGAATACTGTTGAAAACTTCATTTATACTCCATTGTCCCCGGGAAAACAACCCGTGACCGCCGTTGTTTTCACCACGAAATCACGAAGAAGTGCAGAATGCAAAACGCAGAGTGCAAAGTGGCAGGGTGGTCACGCCGGGAGACCAAGGGAAAGTTTTTTGGGGAGTATTCGATGTTACCAGGTGAGTGGCGACAAGTCACCCTTAGTCACCCTGCGTCACCTTTCCCTTCGGTATTCCCTGAGTAACTCTGCGCCCTCAGCGTCCTCTGCGAGAAATAAACCCCCTTCGTGTTCTTCGTGACCTTCGTGGTGAAAATTGAATACGAACCAACGAAAGCACGAAACATACGAACGGCGTGTGCCTCAAAATTTCGTCTATTTCGTGTTTTCGCGTGTTTCGTATTGAAAAAACGCCCGAATAATCCCTCTGCGCGTTAAAATCTGTCAGCAATTCGGCAAAAAAACGCGGAATTCGT
>WRMR01000310.1 GCA_009776995.1 Planctomycetaceae bacterium
CCCTCTTTCACACACATGTATTTCAAAACATTTTTCGTTATTCACTATTCACTTTTCTCTTCCTTCAAGCACTTCGCAAAAATCCGCCGCACAACGGCTTTATCCTTGACCGGGGAGCCGGGTTTGAAGTGCAGTTTGTTACGAAGGATCATCGGGATGGCGAATTGAGTGTCGGCCAGCAGTTTCGGAATGCTGAAGTCGCTCAGGAAACCGTTGAACTTGAAAAAGCCGGTCAACTCGATTTCGTTGAGTCGGCCGTTGCGGCGCACAGTGTCGATGAACGTCTTTTGAAATACCACCGTCCGTTTGATTTTTTTGTTGACGATTTTTTTCTCGAACGCGATCTGTTTCAGTGCGTCCATCACTTCAGCCACCTGCACCGACTTGGGACAGCGGGCCGAGCAGGTCAAACAGGCGAGACACTGCCACACGGCGGTCGTTTTCGCCGCGTCAACGACGTCCCCCATTTGGACCATGCGCAGGATCGTGCTGGGAATCACGTCCATTTGCTCCGCCATCGGACACCCGGCGGAACACTTGCCGCATTGATAGCAGTCGGCGACATGAGTATGTGCAAGCTCTTCAACCCGTTGCACTTCGGGCGGTAATGTTTTTGTGGACATGGCTGATGGAACCGGTAATCTTGTTCTGGTGACAGGGAAATGGTAACAAAATGCGAATACAGTCAACAATTATATCAGTTGGCACAATTGTTGTCAAAAGCATCGAGGTGATTTTTGAGTGCAAAAACAAAAAGGCAGGGAAATCCCGCCTTTGGCTTGTCAGTTTCCGGCAAAAAGCCCCCTATTCCAATGTCGCAATCAGGTCATCGACGGTTGTTCGTCCGCCGAGGATAGGGCAAATTTCGTTTTCGACGTACTCGTGATTCTGCCGCGATGTTGCGCAACAGGCATCCATCGCCATGCGAACGTTGTAGCCGAGATCATAAGCCGACCATGCCGTCGCCTGGGCACACACATTCGTCAGGTAGCCGGCGACAATCAGATTGCGGATGTTCACTTTTTTCAGCATGTCGTCCAGACAAGTGTTCGTAAAGCCGCTCAGGGCGCGTTTGTTTTGCAAAACGGTTTCGCCGGGCAATGGTTGCAGTTCCTGAATGATTTCATGTCCCCAGGTTCCCGGTTCGAACGCGTTTCCCTGGCGGACATTGGCGATCAAACCGCAAATCGTGCAGTGGTCCACCCAGATCGTGTCAAGCGAAAAAGGACAGTGAACCACCATACAGCCCTTGGCACGGGCGGAGTCGAGCAGACGCTTCGCGTTGGCCACGGTGTTGCCCCGTACCATTTCCTCCCGGACCAGTCCGTGCAATTTCCCGCCTTCACGGCAGAAATCGTTTTGAAATTCGATAAGGATCACCGCCGTTTCGGATGATTTCATGGTTTGGTTCCCTCTGTTTGATGTTTGGAGTTCTTTGGTGTTATTACGACAGCACAACGAAGTCAGAACCACGACGGTCACGGAGCGGTCATTCCGTTCGATAACTCTCGCGGCTCGGATTGAAATGTTCACGTTATTTTTGCGAAACTCCTTTGCTTGCGCAACAGACTCCGGTTTTGCTTGCGGCATTCCGGCAAAATCCCGGGATTGCCTCAAAATCACACATCGTCCCCCCTGACCCGTTCCAGCAGTTTGATTCGCAAGTAATTGCGGATTTCGCGGTGGTTGTCGAACGTCATCACCTTTTCAGCGATCTTCCGGCATTCGGTTATGGTCACGCTACGAATGACCTGTTTGATTTCCGGCAAGGTGTGCGGCGAAACACTGAATTGGCGCAAACCCAGCCCCATGAGCAACATGGCAAAAAGTGGATCGCTACTCATCTGGCCGCAGAGCGAAACCGGTTTGCCATGTTGATCTGCCACTTCGATGGTGCGACGAATCAGTTTGAGGACCGCCGGGTCTTCCGAGTGGTAAAGATCGACCACGTCCAGGTTGCTACGGTCAACGGCCAGAGCATATTGAATCAGGTCGTTCGTCCCGATGCTGAGAAAATCGACCTCTTTGGCAAAATGGTCGAGCATGATGACCGCAGCCGGCACTTCGACCATCATACCGACCTGGATGTTGGGATCGCAGGGGACGCCTTCTTCGTACAATTCCTCACGGACATCGGCCAGCAGCATTTTCGCCTGACGGAGTTCGAGCAACGTTGCGATCAGCGGGAACATGATGCGAAGCTTCCCGTATTGACTTGCCCGGAGAATGGCCCGTAACTGTTGCCGGAACAGGTTGGTGTTTTTCAGCGAAAGACGGACACTTCGCAAACCGAGAGCCGGATTGCGCTCATCGGTCGGGTTGGGCAATTGCGGGAGTTTGTCGGCTCCCAGGTCGAACGTGCGGATTGTGACCACTTTGTCCCCCATGACTTTGGCTACGGTTTTGTAAGCGTTGAAGTGATCTTTTTCCGTCGGAATGCCGCGCGAGGTTGCACTGAGGTATATGAACTCGGTGCGGTACAGGCCGATGCCGTCCGCCCCGCGTTCGAGGCAATGGACGGCTTCGCTTGGAAATTCTATGTTGCCGTACAAGTTGATGGTGACGCCATCCATTGTGACCGCTTCCAAATCGCGCAACTCAAGCAGCTTGACTGCGATTTCGTGGGCACGTTCGAGCTTATGGCGGTAAACCTCGAGCGTTCCTTCGTCCGGGCGGATAATAATCAATCCCGCGTCACCATCGATGATAACAATATCCCCACCGGAAACATCGGTCAGAAACGAACCGACGCCGACAACGGCGGGAATTTCGAGAGCCTGGGCAACGATGGCCGTGTGGCCGCCCGGGCCGCCTGTTTCCGTGACAAAACCGCGTACGAACTCGCGGTTCAAATTTGCCGTTTCGCTCGGCGTCAAACCGGAAGCCAGGACAAGGACTTCGGACGTCAGTTGGTTCAGCCCTTCGCGGGCCTTACCCAAAAGGAGATGCAGAAGTCGCTTTTCGATGTCAAAAATGTCGTTGATTCGCTCGGTGAGCCAGGCGTTTCGCAATCGCCGGAACACGTCGGCGTAGCGTCGCAACGTGACACTGACAGCATATTCGGCGGAATAGGCCTTTTCGCGAATCAGTTCGACGAACTCGCCGTAAAGTTTCGAGTCGTTAAGAATTTGCAGGTGCGCCTCGAAAATATCGCCGTATTTTCGCCCGAGCTCCTTTGTCATCGAATCGCGATTCGCGGCCAATTCCTCCGACGCGTCGGCAATGGCGGACTTGAGCCGCTTGATTTCTGATTCAGTGGCATCGCGCAACACAAAACGCTTGGGGATGCGAAATCCCTCGTTGCTGAGGACCATGGCCTCGCCGATGGCAATCCCCGGCGAAACAGCAATTCCCTGGAGTTTTTTCATCATGACTTCAACAAGAAAGGACTCACACCAAAATAAGTTGTTCGATCATTCAGAGTCGCGACGGTCACGGAGCGGTCATTCCGCTTGATAACTCTCGCGGCTCTGATTGAAATGTTCGCATGCATTATTTCGTGACACGAAAGTGACGCCCCGTTTTGTAACAATTCCGCTGGACAACTCACACGAAATCAACTGTGCAGTCGCTGGAACTTGGTCGGCTACCGAAAGTGGATAATCCCCAATGATGCGGGAACATGAAAATCGGGGGAATCGGTTTCCGGGGCTTTCCATGTTTGCCAGTTTTCAATAAGAGAATCACCGTTTTTACTAAAATCAGCCCGATAGGCACCAAAAAAGATGGAGTTTTCGTGAATCAAATCCTTCAGGAAACCCAGAGGGATGCAACCTTCGACCGAATAACCGTCCGTGTGGATTTGACTGACTGCATGAAACCCTTCCGGCGGTTCCCAGGAAAAATCGAAATCTCTGTAATGCCGGGCGCGATAAGACAAAACTCTCCCTTTGGCGTCAATTTCAAAACAGTAGTATTCACGCATATCTGGGTCTTTGGAAAAAAACAATTCCACCCGGTCTTCCCGTTCAATATCCCTTTCGCCGGAAAGAGAAGGCAACAATACGATTTCGTGATCTTTCACATCGAAGAAAAAATACAGAAAATCCTTGTCGTGGATCATGGATAAAACGGTTTCGGGACAAACGGTATTCCAGGGATTAACAAAAGAGCGGATGCTGTTTGCAACTTCCCAGGCGGCCTCCGTTTTTTTGGCATCCATTTTCATTGACGGACTGTCAACAGGCAACACATCAAATTCCGAGACGCCGGGATTCATGGTGACTTTTTTCGAGTCATTCATTATTCCTTCACCGTGTTCCCCATTCGTGACATCGCTCACGGTTGCCGGATTGATCAATTTTGTACCCGAATCCCCCTTCTGCGGCTCTTGGGCAATCGTTTGGGAAACGCGAAGCGAGCCAAGAAAAAAAACGAGCAAAAGCGAAATCGCCAACAAGTTTCGCGGGTGGGTCATGGTATTCCCTTTAGCCTTTGGTTTCCTCGGCTTCGTCTTCATAGAAGTTATTTTCAAACAGAGTCAGCAATTCCTGTTGGAGCGTTTCAGCATCGGGACCGAAAACGGACAGCGCGACCTTGTCGCCGCATGCCGCACCCAATGATAACAGTTCCAAAACGCTGCGGCAATCGGCCGTATGCCCGGTATTTTTGTTCGTGAGCGAGGCGAAACTGGAAAAGCCTTCCATTTTTTTAAAAATCATGAGAGCCACCCGGGTATGAACCCCCGCGCGGTTGGTCACCTCAATATCACAAACGAGTGTCGTTTCAGATGCACTCATGCGATCTCCCACTGGAGTGGCGAGTAGGTCAAGCTATGTCCCACAGGGAAATTTCCAGCAACTCACCACGAATCACCAGGCCACTTGCCACACATAACCAATCACTCTACGCCGACCCCTTATTTCCCGAACATATTGTCATCCGCTTCTTCGAGAAGCTGTTTGATATCTTCCTGGGTTTTCGACTGTTTCAGGAATCGACAAAACGTTTCATCCCGCAACTGACGCGTGATATGTTCCAGAGCCCGGAGATGTTCGCCCGGACGGTCCGGCGGCGAAACAAGCATGAAAAAGAGGTAAACCTTTTCGCCGTCGAGACTGTCGAAATCAATTCCATGGGAACTGATGGCGACCGTACCGACCAGACGTTCGACACTGGGGTGCTTGGTGTGGGGAACCGCAATGCCATAGCCGATGCCGGTCGAGCCGAGTTCTTCGCGGCGAATGACGGCTTTGACGATCCCTTCATATTCGTCGCTCTTAATTCCGCCTGCGTCGAGAAGGGATTGGGTCATTTCACGGATCACACCTTCTTTGTCAACAGCCTGAATCTCGGTACGAATCGCATCGAGCAGGATAAAATCGGCAAATTTCATTTACCAAGCTCCTTGAAAAACAACTCATTGTGAAAATTTTTGTAGCAGGGCCGCAACGACTGGCACTGTCCAAGTCGGCAACCGATTCGGGAATGCCGACGACAACATGGGTCGCAAAGCCAGTCCCCCATACTATCTATTGTAAATCATAGCGAGCAAACTGACAAGGACATTTCAGGAATTCCTTGGCGGGAAAAATCGAACGTTTATCATGTTTTTGTGCAAATATCTTTGAGATTCTGTTTTTCGTCATTGTTAAGAGGTTTTTTTCAGATAAAATAGAAATTTGAAGCTAAAAATTGTTTTTTCTCATTCAAAGGCCCAGTGGCACGGAAAAACAGAAATCTCTGTGCCTTTGTGACTCCGTGTGAAACAAAACGGATTTCCCACGAAATTTATCCCAAAAACAAATCATGACAGACCAAAAACGCAATTATCTTCCTTCGATATCAGAACTTTTGTCGTCCCCCAAACTGAAGGCGATGGCCGACCAATTGAATCCTGCTGCAATTTTCAATACAGCTCGGAGCGTTCTGGAAGAAGTGGCCACCGAGGCCAAAAATGTTGCCTCCGAACGCCGGATGCCGGACATTTCCGAATTATCAGAGCGAATTGCCGCAAGATTAAAAACAACTCAATTCAATCACTCATTGCCATTGGTTAATGCAACGGGTATCTTGTTTCCCGCAGAAATTGCCTGTTCCGAGCTGCCAGTCAAGGCGATTGACCGCATGGCGGCCTCGTTTGGCGGTGAGTTTTCCGCACAACAAACAAATGTCCACGAAATGATTTGCGAACTGACCGGCGCGGCGGACGCGGTGGTCGTCAAC
>WRMR01000311.1 GCA_009776995.1 Planctomycetaceae bacterium
CACAGGTCAGCATGGCACCTTTGAGTTGACAGGAAACATTCACGATATTTTTGAAGCAGGTTGCATCGGAAATAAGAATAATCAAAGGCTTGTTTTTCCGAATGTTTACAACTTTGACATTGGGGACGGCAGCGAAGTCAGGGAACTCAATCTGCAACTTCAAAAAGGAACGCGGATTTTTGGAGACGTCTTTGGAGAGGATGGCCAAAAACTCGATTGGACGGACAAATACAGGATTTTAGGCAAAAATATTACGTCCCAGGAAAGTGTACCATTGGACCGCCGGACATCTTTTGCTGTCGCCTGGTTTCAGGAGGAAGGAGAAGAATCCGATCATTGGTATCAGGTTTTCCTGCCGCCGGGAACTTATGAGTTTACGGTCGCGCTGGAATGGAAACTCCGAAAAACTGCCGCGCCGGAAGAATGGCTCGGCGATGTGCAACAAGTCACCATCACCGAAGGTCAGGACAAAGTGCGCCTTGATTTTCACCTGAAACCGGTTCCAAAAGAGGAATGACGCCGGGAAACTCCTGCTTGTCGCAAGAAACAGCAACCGTAAACGTAAGTGACCGCCACAAGAAACAGCAGCCGGGAACGTAAGTGACCGGTTTTTTCCGCTTGAGTAACCTCTGACATTGCGAACCCGTCACTTACGCTCCGGGCTGCTGTTTGAAAACTTCGATTTCTTGGCGTTATGCGGTATATCTCACTTCTTTTCCGCGATCCAGTCCGTGTGGAACGGACCTTCGCCGGGTTTGTCAATGCGTTTGTAAGTGTGAGCTCCGAAATAATCCCGCTGGGCTTGCAACAGGTTGGCCGGCAGGTTCGTACTGCGGTAACTGTCATAGTACGACAGTGCCGACATGAACGCCGGAACCGGGATACCGAGATCAACCGCGACTTTGATCACATTGCGCCAGGCGTCCTGCGATTTCGCAACGATGTCCTTGAAATACGGATTGAGTAGCAGGTTTTCGAGGTTCGCGTCGGCATCGAAGGCTTCCTTGATGCGTTCAAGGAATACAGCCCGTATGATGCAGCCGCCGCGCCACAACAGCGCGATGTCCCCGAAATTGAGCGGCCAGTCGTATTCCTTTGCGGCGGCCATCAGTTGCACATACCCTTGTGCGTAACTGCAAATTTTCGAGGCGTAGAGAGCCTGCCGCACCTGTTCCACAAACGCCTTCGCGTCGCTTTGGTACGTACCGCCGGGGCCGCTGAGTGCTTTCGATGCCCGCACACGCGCGTCTTTCATCGCTGAAACGCAACGTGAGTAAACCGCCTGGGTCACAAGCGTACTTGGTGCGCCGAGGTCGAGCGCGAGCTGGCTCATCCATTTTCCGGTGCCTTTCGCTCCGGCGGTGTCGAGAATGAGGTCAACGAGATACTTGCCGGTTTCCTTGTCTTTGACGCTGAAAATGTCTCGCGTGATTTCGATCAAATAGCTGTCGAGTTCACCCCCGTTCCATTCGGCGAACACGTCGTAAAGCTGCTCGTTCGTGTAGCCGAGCGCGTGCTTGAGTATCCAGTACGCCTCGCAGATAAGCTGCATGTCGCCGTATTCGATGCCGTTATGCACCATCTTGACGTAATGCCCGGCACCGCGCGGCCCAACCCATTCGCAACAGGGGATGTCCTTGTTCGGCCCAACTTTCGCGGAAATTGCCTGGAAAATGTCCTTCACGAACGGCCAGGCATTGGGGGTTCCGCCGGGCATGATCGACGGTCCGAACCGTGCGCCTTCCTCGCCGCCGGACACGCCTGTCCCGACGTAAAGAAAGCCGCGCTGCTCAACAATTTTTGTGCGCCGCTCGGTGTCCATGAAATGTGTGTTACCACCGTCGATGATGACATCGCCCGGTTCGAGCAGGTCGAACAGGTCGGCAATGACGCCGTCGATGGCCGCTTTTTCTGGGTACAACGCCAAATCCGGCGCAGGCACGGCGTCCTTCGACTGGATCATGAGCATCACCTTGCGCGGACGCTTGAGTCTGGCGACCAAATCCTTGAGCGACCGGCAACCGGTGATCTTGTCGCCTTTCGAGTGCGCTTCCGGCAGGGTCATAAATTCATCGACTTTGCTCGTCGTGCGGTTATAGACCGCAATGTCATACCCGTGATCGACCATGTTGAGCACAAGATTCTGCCCCATGACCGCCAAACCCATCAAACCGAGATCGTACTGTTTTACCATATCTATTGATGTTTTCCATGAAATGGATGGTGTTTGTAAACGGTTTATTGTAAACACGAACCATGCGGAGGCAACACCCCCTGGAAACAAAACAAGGTTTTGTACCAAAATCAAACTTTACATATTGCGGATTTCCATTACGTTCGATCCGGCCACAGTGTTGCCCGCCGTTCAAAGTCACGCCATCTGTTTCACCAATTGACAAAAAGTTTCACACCCCCGCCACCTCCGGCCTGACCTGCGAGGTGAAAGGGCGGACGAAGTACGACATCAAGGTCGAAGCACCGGCGAAATAAGAACGGCGGACACAGGTCGATCTTCCGACTACTGGATATTCAAACCCATGAGGAATTCGCCGTTCGACTTGGTTTTTCCCAGGCGTTTGGTCAGAAATTCCATGGCGTCGGTCGGATTCAGATCGCTCAGAACACGACGCAAAATCGAAATGCGGCGGTACTCTTCCGGGTCCATGAGCATTTCCTCGCGCCGGGTGCCGCTGCGACCAATGTTGATCGCCGGCCAGACGCGTTTATCAACCAGGGTACGGTCGAGCAGAATTTCGAGATTGCCCGTACCTTTGAATTCCTCGAAAATGACGTCGTCCATACGGCTGCCGGTATCGATCAGTGCCGTCGCGATGATCGTCATCGAGCCGCCTTCCTCGACTTTTCGGGCGGAACCGAAAAAGCGTTTCGGACGTTGCAACGCATTAGCATCGACCCCGCCGGACAAAGTGCGGCCTGACGTGGGGCATTCCGTGTTCCAGGCACGCGCCAGCCGCGTGATCGAATCGAGAAAAATGATGACATCCTTGCCGTATTCAACCATGCGTTTCGCCTTGTCGAGGACCATTTCCGACACCTGAATGTGTCGTGCCGGCGGCTCGTCGAAAGTCGAGCTGATGACCTCGCAACGCGGCCCTTTGATCTGGCGTTCCATGTCGGTCACTTCTTCCGGGCGTTCATCGACCAGCAACATGAAAACGTGCAAATTCGGGTAATTGGCCAGTGCCGCTTTGGCCATTTTTTGCATGAGAATTGTCTTTCCGGCGCGCGGCGGCGAAACGATCAGCCCGCGTTGCCCGAACCCGACCGGCACGGTCAGATCAACGACGCGCGTGTTCATGTCGCCGTTCGGGTCTTCCATAATGATGCGTTCGTCCGGGTGAACCGGGGTCAGGTCGTCGAAAAACGGTTTGCCCGTCAGCTTGTTCGGGTCTTCGTGGTTGATGGCCTCAACGCGGAGCAACGCAAAATAACGCTCATTCTCCTTCGGCGGACGAATTTGTCCCGAAACGATGGAGCCGTTCCGCAACCCGAACCGCCGGATTTGGCTTGGCGAAACGTAAATGTCGTCCGGGCACGAAAGGTAATGATAGTCCGAACTCCGCAGGAAGCCGAATTCATCAGGCAGAATTTCGAGTGTGCCTTCGCCATACATGAGGCCGTTTTTCTTGATCCTGACCCGGAGCAGGTGGAAGATCAATTCCTGGCGTTCGGTGCCTTCGTCGGTCGTGATGTCCTGCCGCCGGGCCTCGGTGACGAGTTCCTGCGTGGACATTTTTTCCAGTTCGACGAGATAGGTTTCGTCGCCCATCTGTCGCAGTTGTTCGTAGCATTCGTCGTAATTCGGCTCCTTCAGGCCGCGGCTTTTTTCAAGTGCCAGCTCTTCCGCCAGCGAAATCGGCTCGCCCTTCCTGCCACGGGCACCGATGGTCGGTTCGATTTGCTCTCCCTGCGGCCGCCCGCGCCAGGAGCGATTCCGGTAACCTTCATTTTGATAACCATCCTGCCGTTGATCGCCGGTTCGGGCATCATTGTTCCGGTATCCGCCGTTGCGATTCCTGGTATTGCGGTCCTGGCTGTTGCGCTCATAGCCATTGCGATTGTTCTGCTGTCGCGAATCGTTTCGGCCATAACCCTGGTTATTCCGGTAGTCGCGATAGTCATCATTGCGCTGTCCGTTGTCACGGCGGTTGTCTGTCCGGCGATCATTTTCCCGACGATCATTGTCTCGTTCCCGGCGATCATTGTCTCGTCGGGAAAACTCACGGCGGTCATCCGTGCGGAGATCGTAAGTCCCGTAACCGTATTCGCGGTAATCGTGATCACGGGTTGGTCCACGGTTTTCACGCCGAACGTCCCGAATGTCATCACGGTAACGCGAATCCTGTTCGCGACGGTCTTCTTTCGGGGCGTAGCGGGAATTGGAGCGGTCGTAAACGATAGGCTCTTCACTCAGATTGGTCATGACATCACTTTGGTAGTAAAAGGACGATGCTCCTTCCCCATAAGGGGGCAACCCAAGCGGTGGGATACCGGGCAGGGGAAAATTCTGACAGGGGGTGGGGAAAGGGGTGTCGTTAGCCTGCGACATTCAATGCTCCTTCATTCTGTGGGACGCAAACAAGATGAAAATGGACGGTGATTCAGTCATTCCATGTGTGCAACGAATTTCTTTCCGTGCGACATATCATGGAATTTGATAACAATACGATAATCTTAAAACAGCGGGATGGAAAAATGACAGTATCTTCCAATAGGGAAAACAATGGGACACGGTAACGCAACTCAGAATCAAGTTACATTAAAGTGTCAGGTGGGACAAGTATTCAGTGTACAAAAAACTCACAAGTGCCGCACACGCCTGTGCTGATCCACAGAACGTAAATCGTTGACATAGTTACAGCAAAAGATGCCGCAAATCAAGTCTGCTACAATATAAGTTATTCGGCGGGAAAGTCAAAAAAACTGCAAAAGAAGACAGAAAAATCGCCAAAAATGCTGTAATTTTGTATCATATGCACAAATGACAGGAAAATGGGCAAGTTGGCGGGTATAAGGTGAAAAGTAAAAATGTTGAAAAGTCGGATGCTTTCGGCACCGGTCAATCAAAAATCCGGTGCATAACGGCGTCAATGCGCTGTTCCAGTTCGACAAGGGAACAGTCATTGTCAATCACAAATCGTGCGGCATTTCGCTTGACATCCAGTGGAAGCTGCTTGGAAGCACGGGCATGATACTCCTCAAGCGTCCATCCCCGCGACAAAGCGCGGACGATTCGCACCTGTTCCGGGGCGTCGATGAAAATCATGGCGTCACAAAAACGATCCCACCCGCCTTCGAGCAAAAGCGGTGCGTCAAGCAACACAAGCCGCTGTGCATTCATTTTAGCAACAGCGATTTGCTTTTTCAACAGTTCGGCAATACGCGGGTGAGAAATTTCGAGCAAATGTTCGAGATTTGTGTTCCCGTTTTCCGTGCCGGAGAAGACCATCGCGGCGATTTTACGGCGATCGACTTCGCCGTCGTCTCCAAATGGAGCGTCACCCCACTGCGTCTTGACGAGCATTTTGACCTCATCCTGCCGCAATACTTCGTGTCCCAGCCGGTCGGCATCTATGACAGTCACGCCTTCGTGTTGGCCGATCAACCGCGCAACGGTACTTTTCCCGCTCCCAATCCCGCCGGCCAGTCCGATGATTTTCATGGTTGTCACCCTGTGTTGGAACCGGTCACGGTGCTGCGTTCCCGACTGTTGTTCCGATGGAAGCCATGTTCTCACGGCCAAAAACTGCTCTTGGCTGAAAAACCGATTTGGTTAAAGGTCGGTGATAATAAATAATTAAGGGTGTAACTTTAACTTTACGCAGGTTGCGGCAAATTGGTCAATTGACCGAGTTGTTTGTACGCCGTCCCGAAGAGCGGCCAGCAGCCGAACAGCAGCCGGGAACGTCAGTGCAGAGTGCAGAGTGCAGAGTGCAGAATGTTTCAAATCAGAGCCGCGAGAGTCATCGAGCGGTAGAAAAAGAGCAGAGTGCAGAGTGCAGAATGCAGAATGCAGAATGTTTCGCTCTGCACTCCTGACTCCTGACTCCTGACTCCTGACTCCTGAATCCTGACTCCTGAATCCTGACTCCTGAATCCTCTCTGCATTGTAAAATAGCCTCATTCTGCTTGAAAG
>WRMR01000312.1 GCA_009776995.1 Planctomycetaceae bacterium
CTTGTTGCAGGAATGAAAACGCGGTAAAATAACAAAAAATACGAAATAGAGTCAATAGCAATTTCGCCAACTTCGCTAACTTGATGTTTCAGAACAAGTCTAATAAACGGGAGAGCAAAATGTGCCCAAGTCAAACGTTCCGAACCGCGGGCACCGGCCGAAAAGCATTTGTTGACATCGTGGTAATTATGCTGGGCCAGCATAATCTGTTTCAAATTGTTGGTACACTGCATACGTCGTGCCGCTTCTCTGGCAGCTTGCACTGCCGGCAACAGAAGTGCGATCAAAATGCCAATGATCGCGATGACGACAAGAAGCTTAACAAGGGTGAAAGCTCTGCAAGTTGCCCCCCCCATTTTAACAAAATTCGCTTTTTCATACTTGACTCTTTCTAAAATGTGTCAGTGAAAATTGAAAAAAGACATTCAGGACAATGAGTGAAATTTATCATTAAATTCCTAACATGTCAAACCAGCACTTTCTCCAATTATTATGAGTTTACAATTCAACAATCAACCCCCCAAACACCATCTTGAAAAAAATTTTCGTTTTTTTTCTGATTCACGATGATTTCCAGTAGCAATTCTTTTGATCTCAAATAAAATAATACTTATTAATTGGTATCATGTTTTTCTTTTCGGGGCACTTCTGCTGAAATTGCTTCAAACCTGTCCGCCACAGCTTCAGAATTAAATATTTAATACAGTGAAACAAGTGGTATATTATTTTCTTTTTTTACTGTTATATTAGAAAAAATATTGAATGTCCATTCACTGAGTATTTTTACACATCGAGTTTGTCACAACTATCATTGATTTTTTTGAGTAGCTTTCCCATGTCCTTTTCGCATGTTACACGAGGGTATCGATGCCCTAAACCTTATACTTCACCATACTTCCAAATCAAGAGCCACGTTGACCGTGTGGTCGCACTTTTGCTTTTGATTCCGTGTCTGCCCATCATCGGTTTTCTGGTTCTCTTGGTCCGCATGACCTCCAAAGGGCCGGGAATCTATGCTCAGGAACGACTCGGAAAAGACGGCAAACCGTTCATTATGTACAAAATTCGTTCTATGGTTGTCGATGCCGAGCAGGAAAGTGGTGCGGTTTGGGCTTCCAGGAACGACTCGCGGGTGACTTTGGTTGGAAAATTGTTGCGGAAATTTCACCTGGACGAATTACCACAAATTCTTAACGTCCTTCGCGGCGAAATGTCTCTGGTTGGCCCCCGGCCCGAACGCGACGAATTTGTCCGGGTTTTGAACCGGGAAGTGGACGGCTACAGCTATCGCATGTCCGTCCCACCGGGCGTGACCGGCTACGCGCAGTTGAATTTGCCTTCCGATGTCGAAGTTGCCGACGTGAAACGCAAAATCGCACTCGACTTCGAGTACATCGAAAATGCATCATTTTGGTTTGATTTTGTCATCCTGCTCGGGACTCTGGGGCGTTTTTTCAAATTTCTAGGAATCATTCACCTCAAGGTTTTGGGCGTTTATCGCCGTGTCGAAGATTCGCCGTGGGCAGTTTGTGTCGGGGCGGTCAGCGAAAACCCCGGCCAGGGCCGTTCCATGCAGCTCAATCGGCTTTTTGAAATGGCCGCCGTGGACCGCATTGAAGATGTCCGGCCGGTTGTTCTCTGACACGGTATGGATAACCGGATGATATGATTGATGTGTTGCTTTTCCGAAACGTGGTAAGTTTGATACAACTGTCAGCTTTGCGCTGTTTCACAATGGCACGGCTTTTTTGATTAGTTGCAGTTCTACCGTTTCTTCAGAGTATAATTTGCATGTTGCCTTTGAATTGTCCCAGGCGTGCAAACGTATTCGCGGAGAACAGGATCATGCCCGACATTTGTGAACAGCCAAAAACTGACCAAAATGCTAAAGTTATGGCAACGACGCCACCTGCCACGGATGGAAACGGTCTTTTGCCATTGATTTCCGTCGTGATTCCCGTCCGAAATGAAGAGTTGCACATCGTTGCGGTACTCGATGCACTGTTGGAGCAAGATTACCCTGTGGAACGGTTCGAAGTGCTTGTCGTCGATGGCCATTCGACGGACAACACCCGCGAAGTGGTGGAAACCTACACGAAGCGGTTCGGAAATATCCGGCTTTTCTCGAATCCCAGGTTTCTTTCCAGTGCCGCGCGAAACATCGGCATTCGCGAATCGCAAGGTGATATTATCCTCATTATTGATGGTCATTGTCTGATCGACAACCCCGGCATGTTGTCCAATGTCGATCATGCCATGCGAAAGCCCGGTGTGTTTGCACTGGGGCGACCGCAACCGCTGTTTCTCGAAAACGCCAATCTGACGCAACGGGCCATCGCCCTGGCACGGCATTCACGAGCAGGACACCACCCGGACTCGTTCATTTATTCCGACCAGCCGCAAATTGTCCCAGCCATCAGCACAGCGGTTGCTTATCGACGTGAGGTGTTTGACCAAATCGGCCTCTTTGACGAGCGTTTCGACGCCTGCGAAGATTGTGAGTTGAATTTCCGATTCGACCAAACCGGCATGATTTGCTATTTTACGCCGGACATTGCCGTCCGTTACAAACCGCGCAGTTCGATTTTCGGCCTGTGCAAACAGATGTTCCGCTACGGACGCGGGAGGATTCGATTGGCAAAAATACACCCCAAGTCATTTTCCTGGACAATGTGTCTGCCTGCACTGCTGATATCTGGCATTGTCCTTGGCGGAGTTTGTGCCACCTTTTCGCACAGCATTGCGATTGCTTATTTTGCCGTGCTTGCCTGTTACTCCCTGATTATCGGATTGGAATCTGTCCGCCTCAGTGCTGTCAATCGTTTCCTGCCGGGATTGGTTGTGTTCCCATTGGTTTTTCTTGCGATTCATTTTGCGGCCGGTTTCGGGGAATTGCTCGAAATTGTGACGCCGCTCCCCCGAAAACCGCACTGAAAATCAGTATTGCAGTTCTTCTGGAAATCTGTCATAATGTGAATGCTACTGTGTCCTTTTGATCACGATCAACGTGACAGATTGCCGAAATGACCATCCAACCGCAATGCGAGAAACGGTGAAAGTCGTTATAAATTCATTAGTTACTACAACGCAACTTGCTATGGAAATGTTCATCTCACGGCAATTGTCAGCCGATTGAGAAATTTAATCTTTGTTGTAGTATCTCATATCCAATTTTATGATTTTTCCTGAAGTAACGATTTGTTAAAATGGGTAAAATTATATTCCCGCTTTGGTCGATGTTCAGACTATGGAACGATGTCTGAAACCGAGTCAAAAAGTGGCATGGACATGGCGATTGCAACGAGTGTCAGTATTTTTCAAAGAAAATTGGGATTACCCCCATCCTGATTTTGCAGGTTAGCGTAATAAACCTCATCAGTGAGGTCATCACGCAACCCGATGCGTCAAGCACATTTGTCGGAACAGGTTGCACCACCTCGACAAAACAGTTTGGCAATTCGATCAAAAGAACAGATATATTTGTCGTACCTCGATCCCGAGTATGACATCCAAACCTGGGAGAAAGAAATGAATATTTACGGTACTCAATTTGTGCATGGCCCTCACGCCCTTTCCGGCCCTCACACCTCCAAGCCACAACAGACTTCCACTTCGCAACAAGCCGCTTCAACTCAGGCAAAAGACGAAGTGACGCTGTCCAGTGCAGCCCAACAGGCAAGCCATACGACCGAAGCCTCTGCATCGAACGGCGAAATCCGCTTTGATCTGGTCAACCGCCTCCGCATGGAAATCGCCGCCGGAACCTACGAAACACCGGAAAAACTCGACACAGCACTCGAAAAAATGCTTGTCAGCATCGGTGGATAAGAAGTCACGCAGCAAGCCACGTGAATATTTCCATTTGAGCCGCGAGAGTTATCGAGCGGAATGACCGCTCCGTAACCGTCGCGGCTCTGAGGGATCGCCTTTCCAGTAAACGGTATATTCGATACAAGCAGAGCATTTTGGTTTTTTTCTAAATAATCGCCAATTTACTTCTCTTTGGCCGAAAATACAAATGCTTTTGTTTTGTGATTTTGCCGGTTGCACCCCGGCGAATTGTTGCGATCCTGAAAACTCTCCTATTATCCCCCCCACCCATGCAACGGAATCAAACCCGGCCTGTCTTCTCAATGGCGGCCATGGTCGGCGAGTGCGTCGATGACTGCCATCCTGAATGGTGCGATCATTTCATGATCGTTTACGCCGACACAAAAGGCGAATCATTTCGCCAGTGGCTTCCCGGCCTGTTGGGACTCGAAATCCGTCGCGGCGATCTGGTCCTCATCGCCAAGCCGATCAACTGGGCCACGCCGGTCATCACAGGTATTTTGCCCGCCACACCGTCAAGTTCAAGCAGTGCCTTTTCCCCCTGGAAACTCAAATCCACGACATCGGAACATGAATCACCGGTTCCCGAACCCCAGAAACTCCCGCGTTCCTCGTTCGAGGTGCGAACAAACAACACGGTCGCGCTTACCGGCGAAACACCCATCCAGGTTGTGACACACAGCGGCCGGAAGCTCGTCGAAATCGGTTTGGGTGCCAACGGTCCGACCATCCGTATCTGTGAGCGGGACGCTGTCATTGATCTGCCTGGCAAACTGGCGATCATTGCGGGTGAACTGGAACTCAAATCACGTTCCGGCGACCTGAAAATCGAAGCTGATCACGATGTTGTCGTGCAAGGCGACCTCATCCGGCTCAATTGATGCAGGTCATTGCGAAGCGGGAAGAACGTGTCGCAAATCTTCCCAATCATTGGCAGGAGAAAGCCCATAGCGCATTGAAAAAGGCTCCCCGGTCTTTCGAGCGGAGAGCCTTTCGGACGGTGTTACTAGTGCATCAGGAGGCATCCGTATGCAGAACGTAACACGGAAATGGAACAAGCACAATTTGCGGCGGTCCCGGTGTGACCGCCCTGCTTTCAGGCGGGGTGCGTTGTATGACCGCTCCCCGGCTTTGAACGACACTACGGCATCAGGCTGTTGCCGTTGCCGGCATCGACGTTTCCGACCATGTGATAGTGGTCGTGGTCGATGTAAACGACTTCACAGGCATCTTCGTTGACGATCTGGTGCGGAACCGGCCAGCCGACATGAACGACGTCGGTAAAGTAAACCGTGCATTTGTAGTGGGCATGGTGCAACTGGACGGGACCGATCAGCGGAACAACGCGCGGCGGATCAATATAATCGCCGATCTTTTCCTTGACGATTTTCACGTTGTTGCGATAGCGTGTTTCAAGGAAGGGAACGCCGCCTTTCGTCTTTCGGGCTTTTTCCAAAGCCCGCATCACCTCGTCGTCCGACGGAGTGTCAAGGGCAACATGTTCCGTCCCCTGAGGGATCGGTCCCAAAATGGGAACCTTGTCGTAGCGTTCATTTTCGAAAGCGATGTCTTCGTATTCATCCTGTAAACTGCTTGGAACCGGAATGGGAACGCTTAACGGTCCGAGTGACGGGCCCGGGAGACCGATGCAACCGGATGAAAACGCCACCGCGCCGCCAACAACCAGGCTCAAGAGCAAAGTGTCAATGGTTTTATTGGACATTTCTGACATTTCCTTATCATCTCAAGTTTTTGACATGAGTTTTGCGATTGATGAAAACGCTTGTTTCGTGTTTGGCCGAAAACCCGGTTTTCACGTCGTATTTGATCAACCCCCAGGCTGCCTGGTCTTCCGACGGTCCATGACCGCTTTTGTTCGGAATCACCTGATTTGCTGATACAATTCCTATTGTTGTATATCGTGTCCTTCCATGACGGACTTGCGGGTTTTTCGGAAAAAAACAAAGACAGCGTTCACGGTGATATTTCTCACCACAAAGGAACACGAAGGGAAGTGCAGAGTGCAGAGAGCAAAGTGCAGAGTGATTTCGATTCCAAATCTTCACTTTGAACTTTGCTCTTTGAACTTTGCTCTTTGAACTTAGAACTCCCCCAAGGTGTTTTTGTGCAGGATGCAAGCAATATTCCGCCGGAATAATCCGTTTGTGCGTTAAAACATGCCGTTTTTCAGCCAAAAACACGCGGAATTCGTACAAAAAGCCGTGCGCAAAGTATCAATGAAGAAGCAAATATTCCCGTGCACGAAGCCAAAGATCAATGAGGCAAACGGAAAGCATGATGTGTTTTCCTTGAAC
>WRMR01000313.1 GCA_009776995.1 Planctomycetaceae bacterium
CAATCCCTCCATGAGTTAGGGTTAAAAAAGCCCAAACAATATAGCAATTATCACGTTTTTAGTCAACTTCAACTTTTAGCCTGGACACAGCACTAGAATGATAATATCTCAGACGGCATGCCAAAGGATGTTCACATGTTTTGTTGTGAATCCTCAGATTATTAATCAATTTGGGGAATCAAAAACAAGTAACATGCTGATGCTTAAAGCATTATTTCCAAAAATGTTACGTTGTTTGATTATTAATTTGTTGTCCGTTTGAATCTGTTGAGTGAGTTTATTGATGTTTTGCTTCTGGAGTATGTGCTACAGTAGGTAAAATCATTGTTTCCAGTTTCAAACCTTTTTTCAAGGAGATCAAAATGAAAAAACAATGTGGAAAATGGTAAAATGGGGGGGTGGGCAACGTAAGAAGAATGGTCGGCTTTACGCTGGTCGAGCTTCTTGTTGTCATTGCAATCATCGGGGTATTGATTGCACTTCTTCTACCAGCAGTCCAGGCGGCGCGTGAAGCTGCAAGACGCATGAGTTGCTCCAACAATCTTCGGCAACTCGGTCTCGGCCTTCACAATTATCACGACGCGGCAAAAACGTTCCCCAAAGGTGGCAAGATTGGGTTTGCCACGGGCCCCGTTGGATTTAACAGAATTGACGGCTGTACCAATTGGCGGACATTCATTTGGCCATATATCGAACAAACGGCTCTGTATAATGAAATTGATTGGAGAGCAGGAGTCGCGTCGGAAAACCTTTCTTCCCCTCAAAACGTTCAAGCTCTTGCGAGAACACAGATACCCTGCTATCGTTGTCCTTCAAACAGCATTCCCGTGTTTGACCAGGAACCGTACAACACCAATGAATATATGCTTGCTGATTATACCGGCATAGCCGGAGCTTACCCGGATCCTATCGGCCGTGACGACGGGTTGACAACGGCAACCGGGCCGACGGCGGCGGTCGTACGGCAATTTCGGCATGGTATTATGTCAAGAGCAGGGATGTTGGTCAGCAACGAATGGAAGGGGATACAGGCCTGCCGCGATGGAACGTCGAATACGTTTATCGCCGGCGAACAGTCGGACTATATGTTGATTAACGATCAGTCGTATATCAGAACCAGCAACTATCTGGGAGCTTGGTTTGGCGTCAGCGGTGACGGAGTGAATGATAATATCTGGACTGAGAACTCGAACATGTTGTTTACCCCTGCCAATGAGAATCTCTACGGCATTGGCATCACGACGGCCCGCTATCCGATCAACTATGATAAAACGACCAAACTCACGGTCAGCCCTCCAGGAATTCCAGGCCCTTACGGAAATAACACGATTTTCAATTCCGCGCATACCGGCGGAGCCATGTTTCTTATGACCGACGCTTCCGTTCAGTTTGTCACTGATACGTTGAGTTTCGAGAACTTGGCCATATTGTGTGTTGCTGATGACCGCAAATCTTCACCGACGTTTTAGGGATTGCCTGTAAGCCGGGAGCCGTGCTCCCGGTCAACAATTTTATCATCGAAAGGGTTTTATGTCCAAAAAAATATTTTCCATGGGATTGTTCCTCGCGTTTGCCGTTCTTCTCGTCGTAACAATGATGGCCGGTTGCACGGACAGGAGACAGCCCAAGGGGGCAACGGGAACCGTCACCGGAACGGTGAAATATCAAGGCAAACCGGTGACCGTCGGTTTCACCGTTTTCCAGGAGCCGACAACCAAAAAAGGAGGAGCGGCACCGCTTGGCACCGATGGAACTTACACCATCCCGACTCCCATGGAGATCGGTAAATACAATGTTGCCTTTCCACCGCCGGAGCCGCCGGCACCGCATGAAAATAAAAAACCGGAGACAAGTCCGTTGCCTTCGAAATATCAAGTTCCCGAAAAGGCAACAGTAAAGTTCACCGTTGCAAAGGGTGCAAATACCGCAAACTTCGATCTCGAATAAATGGGTATTGTTCATGATGAATGGTTCTTTTCAGCGACTTTGCGTTTTTCCGAAAAGAACCCATTGACGTACCCAACAAATCAGAAACCCAACAAATCAGAACAGGAGACAAACATTATGACAGAGTCAACAAGACACCTCACGGCGGACCGTTCACGCCGGGGTTTTCTCAAGGCAAGCGGTGTTCTTGCAGGAGCCGCCATCACTTTACCCATAATGCCGCAACGGGTTCACGCGTCGGGAAGCGACATTCTCAAAATCGGCCTCATCGGTTGCGGTGGCCGGGGACGCGGGGCGGCGGTTGACGCCCTCAGTGCCGATCCCAACACCGAATTGTATGCCGTTGCCGACGTCTTTCCCGAGCGGACGCAAGCGACCATGGAGGCACTCCGCAATTACTTTTCTTTCGGCGAAAGAATCACCGCAACGCCGGACCGCTGTTTCGAGGGATTCGACGCATATCAAAAGCTCATCGCGACGGAAGTCGACGTCGTCCTGATCGCAGCACCGACGTATTTTCATCCGCACTTTCTCAAAGCAAGTATTGAGGCGGGCAAGCACACCTTTTGTGAAAAGACTCATGCCGTTGACAGTCCCGGCGTCCGAATGGTTCTTGAGGCAACGGCTCTTGCGAAGGAAAAGAAACTGTCCGTCGTTTCCGGTCTTGCCTGGCGATACGATACCGGAGCGATTGAGACAATCAAAAGAGTCCACGACGGTGAAATCGGGGAAATCATTGCCTTGGAAGAAATATGCAATACGGGAAGCCTGCCGTCTTCGGGAAGTCCGTCTTTTGGAAGAAGTCCGGAACGGACGGAAATGCAGTACCAGATTGACCGCTGGTACAATTTCACCTGGCTTTCCTGCGACTTGCCCGGTTTGAACCTCGTTCATCACGTTGACAAGGCGTCGTGGGCGATGAAAGACGAAACACCGATCTCGTGCTGGGGAACCGGTGGGCGCCAGACGCGGACCGCGTCTGAGTACGGCCAAATCTGGGATCATCATGCCATTGTGTTTGAATATGCCAACGGAGTACGCCTGAATGCGTATTGCCGCCAGCAAAACGGAACGTACGGACAGGTGACGGACAGGTATTTTGGAACCAAAGGCATGTGCGACTTGCTGGCATATCAATTGAACAAAATGGACGCGAACCGAACATCAATATGGAGATTTCCCGGTGGAGCGTCAAACCGGTTCCTGTTGGAACAGGATACTCTGCTGAAATCGATTCGTTCCGGCAATCCGGTCAACAACGGCCGGTATATGGCTCATTCCTCGTTGATGGCCATCATGGCAACCTGGGCATGTTATACCGGAGTGCCGATCACTTGGGACGAGGCGATGAATTCGGAATACGTCATCGGACCGGCGTCTCCCAATGAAATCACCTGGGAGACGGTTCCGCCCGTGGTTCTCGACGCCGAAGGAGAATACCCCGGCTTCTCGCCCGGAATCACTCCGTTTCCCATGAAATGAGAGTGTTGTCTGTCCGTTCGCACAGCAGAAAGGGGATTTCACGCAAAGCCGCAGAGAAAACAAAAAATCGCAAAGATTTTCCAGGACTTGGAGAAACCTTTGTGGACTTGGCGTCTTTGCGTGATACAATGCCGTAAACAGAAAATTGTTTTTTTAACCCTTAACATGAATGAGACTCCCATGACAACAAACGTCACACGACGGCATTTTTTGGGTACTGCGGCAACGGCCATTGTTGCCGGCGGTTTTTCCCCGGCGATCAACGGCATTGCCGCCGAAAACTCCACGACGAACGGCTGGACCTGGCAACCCTTGAGCAAGGCAATGTTTGTTGCAAATCCGGCAACCGTGACTGACGCCTATTGCGAGCAAGTCAAAAAAGCCGGTTTCGACGGCTTGATGGTGTGGAATTGGGACATCACCATCGAAGAAGCGAGAGGATTCCGGCTCATGCTGGAGAAGCATGGCCTGCGTCATCATGCCGTGTGCCGCGGTTGGTTGACCACGAACAGCCCTGACAAGGAAAAAGTTGCAGAGGATATCGAATCGGGCGAAAAGGCACTTCGCACGGCAGCAGCAACGGGAGCAAGCAGCATTCTCCTTGTTCCCGCGCAAGTCCACGGACTGGTGATGCCCGATCCGTGGGACTTCGAGATGGATTTCGACCCGAAAACCCTGAACGTCAAAGCCGTCGCCGCCGGTGACAATGCTCCTTACGCGGACTACATCAAGGCGCAAAATCTGGCGACGGAAAGTTCGATTCGAGCCGTTGAAGCACTGATTCCAACCGCCGCCAGGGAGGGCGTGATGATCGGTATTGAAAACGTGTGGAACAATCTTTGGTGTACGCCAGAGTATTTCACAGCCTTCGTCCGTTCGTTCGATAATCCGTGGGTCAAGGCGCATTTCGACCTCGGCAATCACACCAAGTATTCGCGCTGCGAGGAATGGTTGAAAGTGCTTGGACACTCGATTATCAAACTGGACCTCAAGGACTTTGCCGTCCGCGAATTCAAAGGCAAACGCGGTGGCGGCCCCGGTAACTGGGCACCGATCGGTCACGGAACCGTCGATTGGAAGAATGTGCGAAAAACCCTGGAGGAAATCCGTTATTCCGGTTGGGTGAGCATGGAACCCACCGCCGGAAATCAAACCCTCGAAGAATACTCCCAATTTCTTGACGAACATTTCGGAGCATAACGATGTATGGTATTTTAATCAACGGTGCCGGTTGGGTGGCGCGTCAACACGCAGCGGCATACCTGAACAGGCACGATTGCCGAATCGTCGCGATCAACGACATTTCCCATGACCAGGCTTCTGCAATGGCAGAGGAACTTGGACTCGACGGTGTTGCTGTTTATGATGACTTGACTCTTGCACTCAGGCATCCCGGACTTGACGTTGTTTCCGTTTGCACGCCGCAACATGTTCATTGCGAGAACGTCCGGAAAATTGCGGCGGCCGGAAAACACATCGTCATCGAAAAACCCGCCGCCACAACACTCCGTGAGCTGCGTCTCATGCAGGAAGCCGTGCGCAGCGCGAACGTCAAAACCGTTGTGAGTTTCGTATTGCGTTGGAACCCGTTGCTGGCGATGCTCAAAAAGATGCTGACCGATGATGTTTTCGGCAATCCGTATTATGTCGAAGTCGATTACATGAGTTACAACGGCAGTTGGTGGGGCGGCTGGAACGATGCCCGGACGTTGCAACAGGGCGTCAGTGCCGCTCTTGTCGCCGGATGTCACGCGATAGATGCCGCGCGCTGGCTTGCGACACGGGAACCCGACAAGGCGGCTATTCCGGTCGAAGTGTATGCCGTTTCGGGTGGGTTTCGCAAAGGGAAAACCCGCGAATACAACCCGATTGCCAACACGTGGCGTGAGGACGCACCGCCGATGGAATACGACGGGCTGGAAGTGGTTCTCGTCAAGTTTGACAACGCTGTGCAAGCGAAAATCTGCGTCAACGCCGAATGTGTCATGCCCTACCGTTTCCCGATTCGGATTTTCGGTGATCGCGGAACGGCCATGGACAACCGCATCTGGTCGGATTCCTTTCCGGCACAAAACGGTTGGATTGAAATTCCGACCATTTGCCCCGATTCCAGCGACGTGTCTCACCATCCGTTCCAGGCGGAAATCGATCATTTCATTGATTGCATTGACCGGAATGTCGAATCGCATTGTAATCTGGAAGACGCGATTCGGAGTCACGAAGTCGTTTTCGCGGCACTGGATTGTTACCAAAATCACCGTCCGGTTGAAATGCCACTGGCCTGTGATTAGGAGTCGCGCAAAAATAACGTGAACATTATAATCAGAGCCGCGACGGTCACGGAGCGGTTATTCCGCTCGATAACTCTCGCGGCTCTGGTTGTACCGAACAACTTGTTTTGGCGTGAGTCCAATGATACAATTCCCGCAAAAGCCAAGTTCCAAGTTCGGATTCGGGTTTGTATAATACTCCCCAAAAAAGAAGGAGAATCACTTGCTTTCCAAAAACACGTGATTTATAATGAAAAATGAGTAGTTGTTGTGACTGTGAAGCATTTTGCAACAACCTTGAAAAACACACTGGTTTTTCAAGGTTGATTACCGATTAACCTGATTTTTGAAGGGGTTTTGTTATGAAAAACATGCAATCTGTTAAGGTGGGGGGGTGGGAAACTTAAAAGTTTGGTTCTCTGCCAAAATTTATGGGTAAAAATCG
>WRMR01000314.1 GCA_009776995.1 Planctomycetaceae bacterium
CTAGGATGTCATGGAGACATGAACGTGTCTTTCACTGGAATTTTCCCAAGAAACAATAGTCGGGAACGAGTGTGCATAGAGAACGGTGTACAGGAGAAGGCGATTGCTGCCTCAATCCGGTCATTTCGCTGCGATCTGTTTCCGGCCCGCGATTTTTGAATAACATGTTTTTCACGAGCCTTAAATCTTGCCAGTCCAGCCAATCTTAATCAAACCCCGGTTCAAGAAATTCACCGAAAGGAGCCGCCCATGCGAACATTCCATTTCCCATTGTGCCTGACGCTTGTCTTCCTGACCGCCGTAACGTGTGTGGCTCAAAAACCGCCGTTGCCGTCGATGGTCGTGCCGGACGGGCTGGGTTATAACATCCATTTCACCGACGCCAGGCCGGGCGAGCTGGAAATGCTTGCCGAATCCGGGGCGACGATCATCCGTATGGATTTCGGCTGGGACGGCACGGAACGGCAAAAAGGCGTTTACGATTTTTCGGCCTTTGAGCGGCTGACCGATTCGCTCGAAAAGCACAACATCCGCCCGTTGTACATTCTCGATTATTCCAACCGCAATTACGATCAGGGGCTTTCGCCGTACTCGTCGGAAGGCCGCGCCGCGTTTGCGAAATGGGCTGCGGCGGCTGCGGTGCATTTCAAGGATCGCGGCATCCTCTGGGAAATGTACAACGAGCCGAACATCCATTTTTGGAAACCGGAACCGAAACCGGAGGATTACATCCTGCTCGCCCTCGAAGTCGGCAAAGCCTTGCGTGAGGCGGCTCCAGACGAGTTGTACATCGGCCCGGCCACGTCGGAGATCGACCTGGAGTTTCTGGAACAATGCTTCAAGGCGGGCTTGCTCGAATACTGGGACGCGGTGTCCGTGCATCCGTACCGCCAGCGGGACCCGGAAACGGTGATCCCGGAATACGCGAAGTTGCGTTGGATGATCGACAAGTACGCCCCGGAGGGCAAGCACATCCCGATTCTCTCCGCCGAGTGGGGTTACTCCAGCGTTTGGGGAAATTACACTGATGAGATTCAGGGCAAAATGCTCCCGCGTCAATGGCTGGTTAACCTTGCCTGCGACATTCCGATTTCAATCTGGTACGACTGGCATGACGACGGCCGCGACCCGAAAGAGCCGGAACACCACTTCGGCACGACGAAATTCGAGTATTTTCGGGACCGCACACCGGTTTACGATCCCAAGCCGTCGTATCTTGCGGCCAGGACGTTCTGTGAAGTCTTTCGCGGGTATAAGTATAGGAAGCGGCTTGTTCTTGACGAGGTGAAATATCAACAAACGTTTCCCGGTCCGTCGGAAGTCTTCATTTTCCTGTTTGACAACGAAGCCACACAAGGAGCAAAAGGCAATGGAGTCCGGCTTGCCGTTTGGACGATGAGCAAAGAACCAAAAACGGTGACGATTCCTTGCAGTCCCGGCAAGTTCAAGGTGGTTTCCCATCTTGGTGTAGAATTGCCTGATTTGATTGCAGAAAAAGATGAGGTGACGGTTACCATTTCCGACAGTCCCATTTATTTGATCCCGGAAACGAGGAATGAGTTATTGTGGCAAATTTCCGGTCAGGGGCCGGAATTTCCACTGGCCGTTTACATTTCGAATGGTCCGAGAATTGGTGTTGCTCAAAAAATTCCACTAATGCCTCAGCCACGAAGAGTGAATCCGACGCCACTCACCGCGACGCGAGACCGCTACAAGGAGGTGTGCCAGGTCTATTCCGCGTCACCATTGATTTTCAGTACGCCGATCATTGAAAACAATGAGCTTGTCGTGCATATTGGCAATCCTGGTGGTGAGGCACTGACAGGCGAATTGACTTTTCTCGAAATATCCGGTTTGAAGCTCAAAACGGATCAGTCACCCATCGTTCTTGAGGAGAATCAGCTTCATACACAGGTTCGTTTTCCCATTGACGGGACTGTTTCCATTGGGAAAAGATTATCCTTCGCCATGAGCCCCACTGAATATCCTTCTGCTACAGAGTATTATCAATCTGGAGGAACACAAAGGCTTTCTATTATTCGACAAACCATAGAAACCTTTGACAATTTCTCAAACTACACCGCCGAAACCCTCGATGCGAATTGGGGCATTTTCCCCGACGGCGACCGGAACGTTGAGTCGGAGCAGACGCTCGCCTTGGGCGAAAACGGGGCGGTGCGAGTGACGTACCGGTTTGACGATGGCTGGAAATTCATCCGACTGGCACCGAAGAATGATACATTACGCAATATTGACGGTCAGCCGCAATCGCTTGCCCTGCGGGTCAACGCGGACGGGTCGGGCAACACCATTCGCATGAGATTCCGCGACAGTCAGGGGCAGACGTTCCAGGTCAACGGCGGAAAAATGACCGATACCGGAATGCAGTATTTCAACTTCGACCTGACCGGCCAAAACGCGAGCCATTGGGGCGGCCCAAACGACGGCGTCGTGCATTACCCCATCACGTTCGACTCGATCATCATCGACGGCACCCGATCCGCCTGCGGTCCTTACAGTATCGACGTTTACCCGCCTGTGCTGGTGTATGCGAAATGAAGGGATGAGAGGGGGCAGGGCGGTCACTGGGTGCTTTTTGAGATCAGTGTTCCGACCCGCTCGCCGCCGAGGGCGCGTTCGAGGTTGCCCTCCTTGCGGAAATTGAAGACCATGATCGGCATCCCGTTATCCTTGCATTTCGTGATTGCTTCCTGATCCATGACGCGGAGATTCTGCCGCAACACATCGGTGTAACCCAGTTCGTTGTACAAAATGGCGTGCGGGTTTTTTTCCGGGTCGTCGCTATAGACGCCGTCCACTTTCGTCGCCTTGAGTAGCACGTCGGCATTCAATTCCAGTGCCCGTTGCGCCGCAGCAGTGTCGGTCGTTACGAAGGGACTGCCTGTCCCGCCGGCGAGCAGGATGATTCGGCCTTTTTCCAGGTGCCGGATCGCCCTTCGGTAGATGTACGGTTCGGCCACAGTGTCGATGTGCAGCGCGGTCATCAGACGCGTGTTGCCGCCGAGGTTTTCAATCGCATCCTGCAAAGCCAGGCCGTTGATCACCGTTGCGAGCATCCCCATGTAGTGGGCGGTCGCTTCCTTAATCGAATTGTTGGCCGCCTTGAACTGGCCGCCGCGCAAAATGTTGCCGCCGCCCATGATGATCGCGATTTGTATGCCTTTTCGTGAGCTACGGACCACCTGTTCAGCCAGTCGGGACATGGCGTCCATCGAAATGCCCCGTTCATGCGCCGGGCAAAACCCCTCGCCGGAAATTTTCAGAACAACTCGTCGTTTTGTATCAATTTGTGTATCAGACATGAAATCTCTCACTCGATTCTTTTTCAGCGTGACTCGTACCCGGCCAAACCTGGAATTGAGACTCTTCCCGTGCGGTTTGGCAGGATTGTCGATGCGTCATTGCATGCTCCAATCTCTTGTAACATTATACGTTACCCGTCGGGTTCGTGGAAGGCTTTCACCGAAAAAAACATGCCAAATCAGAGCTGCGACAGTCATGGAGCGGTCGAGCCGGAAAAAACTCTGTGCGATTGCGTCTCTGATTTCAACGGTTCTGTTTTTCATTCAAACACCATCGAACAGTACCGCTTTTGTCGATCATACAAATGCTTATTTCGGATGGCAAAACAGCGGAGTCCTCGTTTTTCCACACGACGGTTCCGAGCCATGGCGGTTGACGGCAGAAGACGGTCTGCCAAGCAATAGCGTTCAAGGACTCGGAAGCATTGGCGGAAAGCTTTACATCGGACTCGGCGATGGAAAAGACAACAGTTGGCTTGTCGTCGTCGATCCGGCAACGAAAAAGATCGAAATCCTGTCGTCGAGTTCAGGACGAGAAGGAAAAGTGCCGTTTTACAATTTTTCGCCGACGCCGCGTTTTCCATTGTTCCCGGCGGTGATCCGAAGCCGGAAGAACTGCTGGTGCTGGCCGAGGCGGAGTTGTTCCAGCTCAAAAACATTGCATTTCTCGAACGCGCGGAAGCGGCCTTTGCTCTCGACCCGGGCAATGGACAGATCAAACATGCTTTATTTCGCATCCTGATCGCAGTTGAAAAAGAGATTTTTCCTCGTCGGTCTAACTCGCTCGTAAACAAAAATAGCCGGACGGTCACTTACCGTCGCGGCTCTGATTAACGAATAACTTATTTTTTGCGTGAGTCCCCTGAAAAACTTTCCGAAGTAAGCCTTAAAACATGTTACCCGTTGTGCTTTGCGAAATCCAGCATGAAATCGCGGAGGGCAAGCACGCCGTCACGCGGCATGGCATTGTAAATCGACGCCCGACAACCGCCGACGCTCCGGTGACCGGAAAGCTGGGTCAACTTGTGCGATTTGGCCTCTTCGAGGAATTTTTTCGTCAGGTCATCGTTCGACAGCACAAAGGGCACGTTCATGATCGAACGGTCTTCCTTGACGGCATGGCCGCGATAAAATCCACCGGAATGATCGATGGCGTCGTACAACAATTGGGCTTTTTCGACGTTCCGTTCGTACATCTTGTCGAGGCCGCCCACATCATCAAGCAACCATTCGGTGACCAGTTTGAGCATATAAACCGCGAAGCACGGCGGCGTGTTGACCATGGACTTGCCTTCCGCAAGCATTTTGTAATTCAGCATTTTCGGCAGATTGGCAGGCGATTTTTCGACAAGATCGTCCCGCATGATGACCACTGTCACCCCGGCTGGGCCGGCATTTTTCTGGGCGCAAGCGAAATAGACGCCGAACTTGGAAATATCGACCGGCTTGCAGAAAATGTCCGACGACGCATCGCAAACGAGCGGGACGTTGCCGATTTCCGGAAGTGATTGCCACTGAACGCCTTGAATCGTTTCATTCGACGTCATATAACAGTAGGCGGCACCGGGATGGACGGAAAATTCGCCTGTTTTCGGGTTGCGGTTGAATTTCGTTTCAGAACCGTCCCAGATCGTGTTGATCGAACCTTGCGTTTTGGCTTCGCCGAGAGCGGTCTTGCTCCAGGTTCCGGTGACAAAATAGTCGGCGGATTGACCTCCAAGAATATTCATGGGAATCATCGCAAACTGAAGCAACGCACCGCCTTGGAGAAACATGACTCTGTAATTTTCTGGCACATTGAACAGTTTGCGTAGATTCGATTCGGCTGTGCCGATGACCGCCTCGAATTGCTTCGAGCGGTGGCTGACTTCGAGAACTGAACAACCGGCACCCGGAAGACAGAGTAATTCTTCTTGTGCTTTTTTCAAAACAGGAAGTGGAAGGACAGCAGGCCCGGCGGAAAAGTTGTAAACGCGATCTTGCATGGAGTGATCCTTGATTGTTGAGGTGTGCCAAAGGGAACGAATAACCAAACGTCAACGCACTATTATATCTTGACGGGAAGATTCGTCTATTGGTTTCGGCTCAAAAGGGACGGTTTTTGCTCTACCCCAGAGTTCCTCCAGTGCGTAAAACTCACGGGTTTCCGGCTCGAATAAATGGACGACAATGTCGCCGTAATCAAGCACAATCCATCGGCTTTCCCGATAGCCGGAGATACTCAGCCGCTTGTCACCGAGCCGATCTTCAAATTCATGGTCGATTTCCTCGCTGACGGCATGCATCTGACGGCGACTTGTGCCGGACGCAATGACAAAGAAATCAAAGAATTGCGTCAATTCGCGAAGGTCAAGAATGACGATTTTTTTTGCACGATTATCTTCTGCTGTCTGTGCCGCAATCAAAGCACGGTCATAAGATGGCAAAAATTTCGTGGTCTTTGAGTCTGAAGGTGTGTTTTTCTCGTCGAAATTCGACACGTTTTCGTTTCTCCTTTGAGAGCATCGTTTGAAATCATTGATTTACGTATCATGATAACAGTTTGTGGTCGAAAAGTCAAGCCGCGTGTTGGGGTGTATAAATATTTTCAACTTTGCGATTTTTTGTACTTCACTCTTGACCGCTTATTTTAAAAACAGTATAAAATAGAAATGTAAGATTGTTGCTGGTTTATTTGGGTTCATTGTCAATCGCAAGCGTTTTCCATGCTTGAGATTGACAACAAACCTGAGCTTTTTAGTCACACCACAGTTTGGAGGTATTTCAATGAAACCGTCAACGTGCGTTAAAATTTCATCCAATGTTAAAAT
>WRMR01000315.1 GCA_009776995.1 Planctomycetaceae bacterium
GTGAAACTTGATGTTCCCTACATCGCTCGTCTCCATGACAAAGAGTGGAAATCCGAAGTGTTGATCGTGACAGAGCATAAGTCGTCACCGAACCTGTATTGCCCGCTTCAGCTTTGTGCTTATGCGCGCAGTTGTCGCTTTACAAACGCTGGACGGATGCGGGGCGACCTGCCAGCCGCCGAAAGTTCAAATTGCCGATTCCGTTGATGGTGTTACTCTACTGCGGTGCGGAGGATTTGCCCGACGAAATGATCTGCTATCAGGACATTTTCGAGCATATTCCCAATGCACTCAAGATACATGTCCCGCAATTTCGTTTGCTGGTCATCAATTTGAGGAAGTTCCATTACGACAGCTTCCCGTTGTCCGATCTCCTTTTTGAGCCGTTTATATTCGGCATTGATCGTCGTATCGCCCTTGCGGAGTTTTTGCTTGACTGATTCATCAGCATGTCCGGCGATAAATTCGACGCGAGTGACAGTATCATGGGAAATGTCTGACATTACCGCCAGTTTCACGCGAGTTTCTTTTTGTCCCGCAGGATTCTGCGGGACAGAACCACATGCTTTACGGATTTGCCGCTCCTTTGCTTCTGCCACAAGTTGCGGTTTGAATTGGAGTGAGATTTCCACCCGCTGATATGGTGTGAGGTTGCGACGATTTTCCTGGTGACGCCATGCCCAAAGTTTCGCGGTTTCCAGCGAATCAAAGTCCAGCGACAAGACACCAAACGGCAAGCCATGCTTTTGACAAATCGCATAACGGTGATGTCCGTCAATCAGAACATCGTTCCAGACGATGAGCGGCGATAAGACGCCCCGCTGTAAAATCTCCGCTTCCAACCCGGACTGTTCCGCTTCGCGGAGTGGTGGCAGGAGGTGCTGAATTTCCGGCTCAATCCGCAGTTTCGCCGCGTCGCAATCCCATCGACGGATGATTTATTACTGGTGTGGAACAACAATGACGGTAGCAATGCTCAGACAAGCGGTAAACGAACTCCTTTGACAGTGGCAATTTCCAAAAATGAAGGGGAAACATGGGAACACATGACAAATCTTGAAAGTGATCCTGCGGGTTGGTATTGTTATATTGCCATTCATTTCATGGAAAATGACGTGTTGCTGGCCTATTGCACCGGACCGCCCCGGTATGGCCACTTGACTGTTACAGATATTTCATTGATCCGACTGGAAGACTTGTACAAGCAAAAATAAGAAGGAGCCATTGACTTAAAAAACTCGTAGCCGTTCACGGGGTTTTTGAGTGATTTTTTATATCTCTTTTGTAATAAACAACTCGCGAAATTCACTAATCATCATGTTTGAGCAAGAAATACAAAAAAAATAAATTTCGCAAGTTATTGATATTCAACAAGTTACAAAAATTACCTTTTGATACCCGTGAACGGCTACGCCGGGGTAAGGTACAAATCTTGCAGGATGCAAGTTGGAAAGTGCAGATGTCAAAAAACTGCTCGAAATTCGTGTTGGGCGGGACGGTTCGACAGGCTTTTTCACCTGTTCGAACATCCCATTCCCGAATTGCCTTGTAGCGGTATTGCCTCTGCGTACTTCCTTGGCTAAAGCCTATACCCACAGCATCAATCGACCGCCAAACATGTCCGGCACACGTTGCTTGATCACTTGGGCAATCTGTCGGTCGTGGTAGCGCGTGCTAAAGTGTGAGGCGATTAGCAGTTGATTTTTGAAACAATCGCGGCGGTCGAGAATGTCGTCAAGGTGGCAATGACCAAATTTGTGAATTGCTTCCATTTTGTGTGCTTCAGCAACGAATGTCATCTCGAAAATCAAAATTTCCGCTTGGTAAAACTGAGGATTTTCATCAAACCCTCGCGGGGTACTATCGCCAAAGTAGGCGACTTTCGGCAGGCGAATTTCGTTGGAAAGCTGATGACCGGCTATGGCCAAATCACGCAACTGGTGTTCGGACAGATTGACATATTCCGGCTTGAGCTTCTTTCGGCGTTCCCAAACGAGAAATCCCACCGAATCAATTGTGTGCCAGGTACGATGCACACTGACGACCAATTCGCGGGAAAGCTCGATTTCATCTCCCGGACGAACACCGATCATTTTGCACGGTAATCGACCGTGATCGAGCCGCGAAAAGGTGCCGAGCAACTGTTTGACGGTTTCGACAGCGTTTTCAGGCAGATAGATTGTCGGCGGCGACATTTTCATCATGCGTCGCCGCGCGACATAAGCGGGAAGGGACAGGATGTGGTCCATGTGCGTATGCGAAATGAACCAACGGGGCGTACCCATGAACTCCCACGGTTGGGCACCAAGGTCGAAGCCCAGTTTCATTTCCGGGATATGCCAGTACGTTTGCACCGCTGCTTTGGAAAAACCTTCAATCGTCAGACCGTTGAACGTAACATACTTAAATAGATGGTCTTGCAACATTTTACCGGTTTCATCGAAAGAAACAATTCGGAAATCAAAATCAAGTGTTGTTTGGCAGAGACCAAAAAAAACCGCACATCAAGACGATAGCGGCTTTCAGCAATGTCATTCCAAGAAAAAACGAACGGCCTGACAAGACCGTTCACCTCAAACGAAGACAACAGGGCTCGAACCCGCAACCACTGGATCGACGGTCCAATACACCTGCCTATTCGACCAAACTTCAAATCACACTCCAACAAAGAAAAACCATATTACCAAAGAAAATTCAGATTGCAACGGGGAATCCGGTTTTTCTTGAAGATTTTTATGAATACAGTGCAAAAACCCCGTTTGCACTACGTCCATTCTCGCATTGAGGGCGATTGTCAAAGGCAAGGAGCCTTTGGTGCCATGCAGGAGTTCAACCAGGGATTCGCCAGATATACTGTCGAACGCCATTTGGCCGGCATTAATTTCGTGGCCTTTGTGAAAAGCTTTGTGGCCTTTGTGTTAAAAGATTTCAACACAAAGATCACAAAGGAGTACACAAAGCTCACAGGCAGAAATGCAAAGTCCATGGCGTTGTACGGTATAGAAAATACCGTGTTTCCTGTCACGGATCATTTCAACTGATATTGAATCACCAGGGCGGAACGTTTTTTCGGAATTGCGATTTCCAGGTCAATCAATTCCTTACCAGACATGATGCGCTGTTCGCCCGGGGAATAGTCGGGCTTGACTGTCACGCGATATCCGGCGTCGGGGTCAATCGCCCGGAGTTGCAGTTCACGCCCGAGGTAGGGAGACTGTTCCTGCCGGAAAATATAAACAAGTCCAGCTCCCAGGTCCGCACGGTGAAGCTGCCATGCCGTGATTTCCTTTTGCCCGACCTTCGCGTCGGAAAGAGGATAAAAATCACCGTACCAGAATTTCTGGTGGATACGGGACTCCTGAATGGCGGCACGGGCAAGATCAAGATCATAGTCATCATCCAGGAAATTGAATTGCGCAATCGGCCCCATGGTCGCCGCGCTTCGAGCAACATAGGGATCCGGCTCCCACGCACAGCAGGCAAAAAGCGGGAGATACTGCGTCAAACCAAGCGTTTGTGTCTGATCCCATTCCGGGTGGCCGGGCCAGCAGCAGGTGTCGGAACGCCAGAGCGGAACGGAAATGCTGATGGTTTCCAAATCGATACGTCGGCCACCGGATGCGCAATTGTCGATCCAGAGACCGGGGACTTCCTCGCGGAAACGGTTCCACATCTCGTAATGCCCTTCGACATACCGGATTTCGGTCATGCCCTGGCGGTTTGGTTCGTCGTTGGCACACCAGTAACCCAGCGGCGCAATGTTGAAATCGTTGCGGTAAACGTCCACTCCGAACTGTTTGATCCGCGTCAACAGCAGTTCGGTCAAAAATGCCCGGGCTTCGGGGTCATGCAATTTGAACAGTCCGCCGTTTTCCCCGCCGAACACATATTGCGGGTATTGTTCGGCGATTTGTGTGCCTTTGGCGACACGTTCCGGCTCGAACCAAAGAACAAATTTCATGCCGAGATCATGAATCACTTTGCCCAATGCTTCCACACCCTGCGGGAAACTTTCGGGATCGGAAAACCAGTTGCCGACGCCATTGGGAAACCCAACCGGGAACCACGCCGCGTCAAACCAGTGCGTATTACAACCCGCCTCGTGCAGTTTTTGGGCATAGACCGTCTGGCCGTCGATTTTTTCCCAGCCTGGCCGTTTGCGATAGTAGCGGTCGAAGCATTGGCCAACGACCAAAAGCTGTTGCGGCAGACCATCCTGCATTTTCGGGGCGTACTCAAACATGAGCAGCCGCCGGAACAATACCTGGGCACTCAAACGGTCGGTTTTCCACGGCATAATCAACACGCGCGGACTGCGTATCGTTTCGCCGGGGTAAAGGATGGTCGAGATTTTTTCCATGCCTGCGGAAACGGCAAAATCCGTTTCGCCCGGTCGGGTGAAATCGGCGGCCCATTGCCCCGACCAGCCCAGTGCCATAAAAAAGCCTTCCGAAGCCGCCGAGTCATTGTCATTTTTCCGTTGGACGTTCCAAAACGGAAAAGCACCATCGGAAGGGCGTCCGCCTTGCGGCGCAAAATGTTTGCCGCCCTTCGCAAGGATCGGATGCTCAACTGGCAACCAGGAGTTCATATCGCAGGAGTCGCCGCTGAGTGTGTGCACCATAACCGGCAACCGATCAACTCCCATCGCAAAATTCATGTCGATGGCTTTGACATTTTCAATCAATGGCGTGTCTTTCCCGCTTGTGTTTTCAAAGAACAACACCCAATCCACTCCGGCAAAACGCTCGAAACGCCGGACATGGGCGGAAACCTTCAATCCGGTTTTCGGGTCGGTCCAGGAATAGACGGTATTGATTTTGTCAATATCTTTTTCCTCGAATTTCCAGGTGGAAAGCAACTCAGACGAATTAACGCCGCCATACTGAAATGAAAACGGAATGGCCGGGGTCATCGGGAGCGACGCGGCGTCACTCAAGTGATAAGCTTTTCCCGACACACCGACGGCCACCGGCTCGCACCAGTCCGATTGATCCCAACCGGTCCCGTCCGGGGTCGCGTCGACGATGAGCGTCAGGGCGGTGGTGTTTTCCGGTAGCGGCAGATCAATGGCTATCGCTTCGTCACTGCCGCGAAGGGTTCGTGTACGGATCAGTTCCTTGCCGGCAACCATGACGGCAAATTGCACGGAACCGCGAGTGCCGGCGGTGTCGTAATTATTGTCAATGCCGGTGAACGCGGAAAATTTCGTCACCGGTTCAGGGAATGTCACACGAATTTCGCTGTTCGCGTGGGTTCCCAATCCTCTGGCAAAAGAACGCGAGCCGATTTTCAAGGGCGTTCCCATACATGACTCATCGAATTTCAAGGTGTTATGATCCTGCCGGATCAATTGGAGGGAAAAATCCCCTCCAGGGTTGTCCTTACTGGAAAATGCCGCCCGGCTCCAGTTTTCCACCCGCTGGATCATTTCGAAACCCGGCATGATCGCGTCATCCGGGAGTCGCGGCCCCCACTGTTGAAAATCCGAGCTTGATTCGGCAAACAGATCATTCGGTTGTGCCATTGCAAGGTTGTCAAAAAGTACGGTCAGGCCGACGAACAAGAGTAACGCCGCCCAGGTGATACGTGTCAATGTCATCGTGTTTTTCTCCTCATTGTTGGTAATGATTGGGGCAAAACATATCCCTTTCGTAACCGTTTACGGTTGTTCTTTTTCACCACGAAGAAGCACGAAGGATTTTGTTTCCCGTAAATAAATAATAGACTTGTTCGGAAACCCTGCTTTGGCCAAATCGCAAAGCGATTTTTTTCTGATCTCTGCGTTCTTTCGGTAACCTTTTGCACCTTCCGATCACCTTTTCACCGCAAAGTCCCCACTGTTTTTCTCATCCGAGCGCAAAACGATCGCTGTGCTTGTCCACACTCTGGATACTTCAAGTTTTTTTGGGGGGATTACAGCATGAGTTCCCGGTTGAGTATCGCACAGACGAGATTCATCCTGAGCAAGTGTCTTTTTCGTCGGTTGCGATACCTTTCGCTCAAAATTTTGAACGTTTTGATCCTGGCGTTGATGTTTTCAATGACAATGCGCTCTCTCGATAACTCGCGGTTGAACGACTTTTGCTCCGCCGTCAGCGGATGATTCT
>WRMR01000316.1 GCA_009776995.1 Planctomycetaceae bacterium
TCGCCGGGTCACTACTGGCCAACAGGGTCAACATCTGGTCGTCCTGTTGTCCACTTGCGGAAGCCAATGGACTTTTGGAAGCCAATTCACCTCGTTGTGCATTCAGACCGCCGCTCGAAGAGAACATTGCGACCCGAGATCCCAAGAACATCGTTGACTGTCGTTGTGTCTGTGCGGACAATTCGGCTGCCCACCCGGCGGTGAGAAGTACGGTGACAAGGATGAGTGGTGTTGTGTGTGACATGGGCAGTGGGCAGTGGCTAGTGGCTAGGGATGAGGGATTCCCATTTCTCGTCCCTCATAAGCCAGTTGACGTGCTTTTTCGGCCAATTCGCGTCCGCGGACAATGGCCTGATCGACATTCATTTCCGCCGCCTGTTCCGGCGTCATGGACTTGCGTGCCGCTTCCATGAGGGTGACGTCCGTGTTAAGCTGTTCCGCGACTCCGGCCAGGAATAATTGCGGGTCTTTCCATTTCATCGCTAATCCTTTCATTCAGTCCAGATACTCCAAAGCCCTCCGCCATTTGCCTTCGCAGGCGTCTTTGAATGCCTCAAAAATCGGGACTTGATCAGGCTGATCTTTTCGAATGAGTTTGATGTACGCTTCAATGATTTCAGCGTCAACGCGGAGCTGTTCGGCAACTTCATTGAGAAATGCCCGAATTTCTGGAGCTAACTTCATTCGTTTCTCCGGATTCGATCATAAAAATCAACGTATTGTTGCGCGCTGTTCCGCCAGGAAAAATCCCGGGACATGCCGTTGAGCATCATGGTTTGCCAAGTGGGGCGGTCGGTCATATAACAGCGGATCGCCTGGTCAATCGCCCAGTTCAAACCGCCTGGGTCGGCGTCGAGGAAACTGAAACCGTTGGCCGTTCCGTTGGCTAAAGTATCGGGCGTCGGGTGCGTGATGGTATCGGCCAAACCGCCGGTTTGACGGACAATCGGCAAAGTCCCGTAGGCCAGGCTGTACATCTGGTTTAATCCGCAAGGTTCATAGCGGCTCGGCATGGCAAACATGTCGCTGCCCGCCTCGATGAGGTGCGACGAATAGTCGCAAAACGCCAACCGGACGGCCACATTGTTCGGGTACAATTCGGCCAAAGCCTGTAACCGCTGTTCGAGCCACGGGTCGCCGGTACCGAGAAACACCCATTGTACGTCATGGTCTTCGACCCAATACGGGATGACCTCCGCGATCAAATCGACGCCCTTCTGTTGGGCCAAACGTCCAACCACACCGATGACCGGTGAATCGGCGCGTTCCGGCAACCCCAATTCCCGCTGCAACGCCGCTTTGCACAAGGGTTTTTGTTCAAATACGTTACTTCTATCATACTGTGCGGGAATCCATTTGTCAATCGTTGGATTCCACAATTCGGTGTCGATGCCGTTGAGGATGCCTTGCAGGTCGTTGCGACGATGCCGTAAAACGCCGTCCAGTGCGCAACCGAAATCAGGCGTTTGAATCTCCCGTGCATAAGTCGGGCTGACAGTCGTAATCCCGTCGGCGAACATCAGGGCGGTTTTCAGCAGGTTCAATTTGCCGTAAAATTCCATTTTATCCGGCGTAAAGAACTTCCAATCAAGCCCTGTCAGGCACATGTCCCAGTGCCAGAACACGCCCTGGTAGGCCAGGTTATGTATCGTATGAATGCTCGTGATGTTCCGGTATTGCTCGAACGGACGGCAAAGCACTTCCAAATAAGCGGGCACCAAGCCGGTTTGCCAGTCATTGGTGTGCAAAATATCAATGTCCAGCCCCAAAAGCCGGATTGATTCCAGGACAGCCCGTGAGAAAAAGACAAAACGCTCACAATTATCGATGAAATCTTCATTTTTGTGGTTGTAAATCCCGTCACGGTCATAGTATTGGTCTTGCATGACAAGATACAGCGGCACATCCGTCCCGGGCAGACGGCTTTCGAGCAAACTGCCATAAACCGTTTTGTTCCAGATCGGAATTGATAAATCCACTTCCAGCGGCCAAATGTCCTGCCCCGATTCGAGAGCCGTTTTATAGGCGGGCATGATGACACAAGCCTTGTGCCCCAAGCGTGATAAGGCAGTCGGAAGAGCGGCACTGACATCGGCCAACCCTCCGGTTTTCGCAAAGGGGTAAACTTCGCTCGTGGCAAACAGAATATTCACGCTGAACCTCCGCCGTACAAATATTCTGGCATTGATTTTTTTAACTATTTATCCATAATTGATAATCTACTTTACTATTTTACTTTACACAATGCTTAAAAATTACTTGTTTTTATAATTTTGTCGAAAAATGTTATTGATACAGGAAAACCCGATAATCGGAAGCACTATAACAAAATAAGGTTTGGTGGAGAGTGTTAGCCAGGACGGGAAAAAACGCCAAAGACATTCGGCAAGAAAAAAAGACAGTCCGGGGACCGCTTGCACCTGGGTCACACCGGACTGTTCCCCCCCTGGGAAATCAAATGAATCGTCAACACAAAGTTTGCGTTCTGAACGGGATGCGGCATTTCAAGCGGGAAAAACATTCAATAATGATCGATAAAAATCCCGCTTCCCAAAGCATATCTCCCGTTCTGTAGAAAAAATCGGCAAACCAGGGCGTGAACCTTTCACATACTTTCTCGATTTCTTGATGATTTTCCCAGTGACCGATTCTACTGGTTATCTCTGAAAGTCTGTTTTGAAACAAATCACTCCAAAACCAGGTTTTTTGAATCTTGTGTCGATATTATCGTTTTTTGCTTTCATCATTGTTTCCGCCGGGATAACCTTTTTCCGTGCGGAAAAATCTGGTATAATGTTTACTTGCCGGAGGTGGAAAAAACTGTCTTTGATTGCCGATCATGAAATATCAGCGTGTATTTGTCGAGTCGTTTACCACAACGTTTCCTGAGGAGGTGTTGACCACGGAGGCGTTGGAACGGCAGCTTGAACCGCTTTACACACGGTTGAAACTGCCGGAGGGACGGTTGGAATTGATGACGGGCATCAAGCAGCGTCTTCTGTGGCCGAAAAACGAACTGCCCGGCACACAGAGCATGGCAACTGTACGAAAGCTGATCGAGCAAACCGGTATAGATCGTACAAAAATCGGTTGTTTCATACACGCTTCGGTCTGCCGTGATTTTTTGGAGCCGGCAACTGCCTGTCGGGTCCATGAGGCGAACTGTTTGCCACAGCACTGCGCGGTGTATGATATTTCGAACGCTTGTCTCGGCCTGTTGAGCGGTATGGTACAAATCGCAAACATGATTGAACTTGGGCAAATCGAAACTGGAATCGTTGTCGGCACCGAGAGTAGCCGTTCACTGACCGAAGCGACGATTCGGCAACTGAATACCGATACGCGAATTGACCGAAAGAATTTGAAATCCGCTTTTGCTTCGCTGACAATCGGGTCGGGCAGCGCGGCGGTGCTGTTGACCAACGAGCGGCTTTCGACAACGCAAAACCGGCTTGTTGGGGGCGTCCTGCGGGCAAATACAGAACACTGCCATTTGTGCCAGAGCGAAACCGACCAGTCGGGCGGTGACGCCATGCAGCCGCTCATGCAAACCGATTCCGAAAAGCTGATGCACGAAGGAATTGCGACGGCCAAGCCTGCATTTGATGAGTTGCTTTCAACGCTTGGGTGGTCGCGGGAGACGATTTCGCGGACCTTTTGCCATCAGGTCGGCAAAGTACATCAGCGGTTGCTGTTCGAGACGCTGGGGCTGGAACCGGACCTCAATTTCGCAACGCTTCCCTACTTGGGTAACACCGGTGCAGTGGCCTTGCCGACCGCCGCCGCTGTGGGAACGCAAACCGGTTTCGCGCAACCCGGCGACCGGGTTGTACTGCTGGGCATCGGTTCCGGCATCAACGTCATCATGTTGGGCGTCGAATGGCAAAAAACAATCGCCGAACCGGAATTTCAACAATTGGACATTGTACAAAAAATCGTGGAAATGAATCAATTCAGCCACGCCGCCCTGTGACGCGAACAGGGTGGCGGTCACACCGTGCTTGTCGCTCATTTTCGCGGGGAATCAATTGTGTTTGTTGCTGCAAATTGTAAAATGGGATAGAGTTTTACAGAGTCAGTTGTCGAATTTTTCATCATTCCATTACGATTTATGCCTACTATTATCATTGACTTGCCGGACAATTTGAATGTCCCGTCGGACTGGGACGCACGGATGTTTTTCGTTGCGAAAATGTACGAAGCGGGCATCCTCTCGTCCGATCAGGCAGCCCAAACAGTCGGCGTTCCGCAACCGGCGTTCCTCGAATCGGCCAGGGATTATCTCCCTGAAACACGCGAATCAAAACCCATTGACCAAGTAGGGCTATCACGCCACAACTGCCGCAAAGTGTTAGTCGGATAGCAAAAGCTCCCTTGTGTTATGTCATGGCATTTCGTATAATGGGAACATGAGAAACCAAGCCTCGAATTGCTCTCCTGTCGATCCGCAAGACAGCTTCAATTTCAATGAAACCGTCCCCCGTCCGGTTGACGCCTTTGCGACCATCGAGCGCACTCCCGATACTCTCACGATTACCGTACCCTCTGAAATGTCCTCCAAAAGTCCCGGTTTGCGATGGTTTTTCGTTGCGATTCAGTTATTTTACTGTCTTTTTGTGTGTGGTTTCGTGGGGTGGGGATTGTCTTGTGCCATGTACGGATGCCGGATTTTTTGGAATACATTTACCTTTTGGCCCGCACTCGGCAGTACGGTATTAACGTTCGGTGTGATTCTTGCTCTTTTGTGCCAACTCTTGCTACCTCTGTATGCAATGTGTTCTCAGTTTGCACATTGGCGATTGGTTCTGGGCAAAACCGAAATATGGTTTGAACACCGGGCGTTGTTTCAGGGGCAGAAGATTGTTATTCCTCGTCCGGAAGGACTTGCCGTTGAAGTGGGACATCGCAAACTCCTGAGTCGACAACAATTGTCGTTACGATATTGGCTCGTTTACAACCCTGCCATGGGAATGAGCCATATTCGCTTGAACACTGAACCGCTCATCGTATTTCCCTGTGTCAACCAAAATGAACGCGATTGGCTTTTGTTAGTTTTGAACGATTTCCTTCAAAAATGTGGGAATCCTTAGTCAAACGAATTAGCTAAATATATCCCGGACGGTAACATGAAAACCCAATCCATTTTAATCCCATATTCCCTGCTCATAACGGCATTGTTGTTGCCGTGTGGTTTTGGCTGTTGGAAAAAGCCCGAACTGCAAACCGTCAACCCGACCAGGTTCCTTGAGGTGCAAGAGGATCAGCAAGCGGAAATCCGGGAACTGATTCGCATCAAGAATGATGTTGCGGGCTATCGCCATACGGTTGTGACACGTTTCACCGAAGATGGCGAAACGGTTTACCAGGTGTCGCAGGAAGATGTGATCTCCGCCAATCGGCTGGGCGAACGAAGCACCGGTCGCATTGAAACGGCCGTGCTGCAAAAACGCGATGGCACCTTCCTTGAGGGCAAAAAAACCGAGCATCTTTCCGGCTTGCCGATGGTGACAATATTTCTCCCGGACGAGTCATCGGGCAACATGATACGTCAAGCCGGTACGGTGATCGTCAATCCGGCAACGGGCGAAGAAGAACTGAATTTCAAGTCAAGCGACAAGACGATGCCCTGGAAACCCGGAACGCTTGGACCGTTTGCCAAACAGTTTTCGCTCTGGGACAAACCGCTTGTACCCACCGAGAAGCGGACAATCGAATATTTCGACCTGACTCTTGAGCAAATGGTCACGGTGGAACTGATCGCAGGCGAAATCGGACCGTTGCTCTTCAACAACATCGAAACGAATCTGCTGCCGGTTGTTGAAACAACGCGAATCGGTGAAATCACGCTCATATCGCATCTTTGGATGGATGCCGGCGGAAATATTGTCAGAGCGACGCTGACTGAGCCGCTCCCGATGGAAATCTCGCTTTCGACAAAAGAGAAGGTTGAGAGTGCCTTTGAAAACGCGGGCAAGGTCAACCTCAATTTGTTCGCGCTCGTTCGGGCGCAGGGTGTTATTCCGCAACCGCGATCGACACACAAGGTCGTGTTCCGCATGCACCGGGTCAATGGGGGACAAAGCACCCCGGCAGTCGGTTCGGGCTTTG
>WRMR01000317.1 GCA_009776995.1 Planctomycetaceae bacterium
TATACGTCTCTGTGCATGGTGCGTGATGTTTCAGAGCGTAGAAAGCTACATGGCAGTCCCTCTCTGTCCAATGCTGCGAGGCATCCTCAAGAACACTGCTTGTTTTGAAGGTTGGCAGACTTCGCCCGCTTGTCCTTCTGATAAGAGCAATATGAGATGAAAATGAGCTGGAGCTTTGATGATAATGTTACTGTAACCGTTGAGAAGTGTTAATTTCTTGATTTGTAAGGATCGACGTTAATTTCTGGAATGTGGCGACAGAGAATGTAGACATAAGGGGGAAGTCAGCAGCAGCAGCAGCAGCAGCAGCAGCAGTGTCTGATAGTTGACACAGCAGGTCAGTGTGGTAGCCGGAGGACAGAGTGAGATGGAGCCACAGACAGCTGGAGATCGAGAGGAGCAGAGATTAGCACAGGGCAGGAGATGCTGCGTGTTAGTACAAAGGGGACTGTAGTTTGTTACACATATGTATGTCAGGGTCAAATTTAATGGGTTTCGAAGTTTGCTAGGACAGTCAGCATTCGAGGGTTTGACAGTTATTTCGAGATGTAAATCAAGAGGGGGTGGATACCGTGTTAGTTAAGGCAGCACATTAAAATTGTCCGGTAGAGGACGCTTACATATGTTACGTTGAGGGATACCGCGTCAGTCATTAGGAACCAATGGGGAGACAGATTACAAAAGTTTAAAGGAACTGCTAAATTGACATGGGACCAATCAGACTAATTAGGAAAATTGGAGTAGGAAGATTTTGGTACAAGGAAACAGCTTGCTTACCGGAGCGAACGACACAAAAGTTTTTCGATTTTCTTGGAGGGAGGACTGGGGATCCCACCCCCCCCCCCCCCCCCCAACGGAAGAGATATGGGAACGAAAACTCGTTTCGGCATTGTTTTTATGATAAAAAGATGATGATTGCCAGCGAAATGATCTTTGATCATTATAGCAGATTGACACGCGATTGTCTGCCTGAATTGCATTCCGTGCCGAAATGTGTTATCCTGATGAAATACGCGGCCATGCTGGAGTAACAGGTGTTGCGGCGGCTGCGCATCATTTCACACATTTGTATTTCGTGCAGAAAGGATAGCAATGACAAAGACAATCAATATCGGCATGTTGGGTTGCGGTTTCATGGGGCGAACCCACTCGAACGCTTACAGCCAGGTCAATCATTTCTTCGAGCTGGAACACCGGCCTGTTCTGAAAGCCTGTTACGGTCGCGAGCAAGACCTCGAAGTCCTGAAAAAGTTCCAGAAAATGTGGGGGTATGAGTCGATTGAAACCGACTGGCAAAAAATGATCGCCCGGGATGACATCGACCTGATTGATGTTGTGGCACCGAATTTTTTGCACCACGACATGGTCATCGCGGCGGCCAACGCGGGCAAGATGATCGTGTGTGAGAAGCCGCTGGCCATGAGCATGGCGGAAGCCGAAGCGATGGTTGCCGCTGTGGAAAAGGCGGGCGTGGCCAACATGGTGATGTTCAACTATCGCCGCGTACCGGCCATCTCACTGTTCAAGCAACTCGTGGACGAAGGGCGAGTCGGCAAAGCGTTTCATTATCGCGCGACCTACAATCAGGATTACACGATCAATCAAAAAGTTCCCGCCGGCGGTGCGGCACTCTGGCGGCTTGATGCGAAAGTCGCGGGTAGCGGCGTGACCGGCGACCTGCTTGCCCACTCGATTGACACCGCCGAATGGATCAATGGCCCCATTCAAAAAGTGGTTGCCCATACGGAAATTTTCATCAAGGAACGCATGCACGCCGAAACCGGCAAAATGGAACCGATCACGATTGATGACGCCTGCATGTTCCTGGCTGTCTTTGCCAACGGCTCCATCGGCACATTCGAGAGTACGCGCTATGCTCGCGGACGTAAAAATTTCAGCAGCATGGAACTCAACGGCGAAAACGGGGCGGTTTATTTCAACCTCGAAGAACCGGAGTACCTGCAATTTTTCCGTTACGCCGACCCCGACACAGGCAAGAAAATCGAAGATCACCTCACCGGCTGGCAGCGGATTCTCGTTACCAACGGCGAACACCCGTACATGGACAAGTACTGGGTCCCCGGCACGACCATCGGCTACGAACACACGTTCATCAACGCGATTGCGGATTTCTTCCGAGGGTTTGAAGGCGGTCCGAAGTACAAGCCGGACTTCCGCGCCGCCATGCGCACGCAAAAAGTTTGCGACGCGGTCATTCGCAGTGCAAAAGAAGGCACGTGGGTCGGGATTGAATCGTAGAGTGCAGTTAGGAGCCGCAGAATAATGTAGCCGTTCACGGGTTTTTTTGAGTGATTTTCATATCTCTTTTATGTTAAACAACTTACAAAAACCTCAAGCCATCATATTTTCGCAAAAAATACATAAAAACGAATGTCATAAGTGATTGATATTTAGTAAGTTACAAAAATTGTCTTTTCAGACCCGTGAACGGCTACAGAATAATAACGTGAACATTTCCATCAGAGCTGCGAGAGTTATCGCTCCGTTACCGTCGCGGCTCTGAATGATCGAACAACTGATTTCTGCGCGAGTCCTTAGCCGCGTCACCTTGCGGCGCGGTTTGGTGTGTTGTTTCCGGTTGCCTATTTTTCCAGATGAAAAGTTTCAGTCACCGCTTTTGTTCCCATCTCGAAAAGTAACGGTGTTTGGGCGGAATGAACATATTCATCCGGGATTAAATTCTTTGATTCAACAATTTCTGTGCCGGTGTCATCAAACCTCCCGGTCTTGGTATGTTCAAGACGAGTGAGGGTGACACGGTATTTTCCAGACGATAATCTACGATACAGACTGGCAGTGAAAATTTCGGCAACCCCTGACGCATTCGTTTCTCCCGAAGCCCCCCATCGATTGCCCTTGTCTTCAGGGTTGACCGAAACAATCACCGTCGGCATCGGGTTTCCCTCTTTGTCCTTGATCGTAATTTTACAAGGATACAATCTCGGCAAGTCGGCCGGAAGTTTTTGTTTGTTGCAACCATTTCCCAACAAGAAACACAAGAGAAAAAGCGTTAAAATTTGGAATCGTATTTTCATTTTCGTCAATCTCCATAATCGGGGAGCAAAGAGGACAAGTCGATGCGATGTCGAGGTTCGTTCGACTTTTCCCCCTCATCTCTCATCCTTTAGAATACAGTTGTGGATTCACCCCCGTTTCGTGATCCCAAAGCCCCCCACACGCCAAAATTTGATGGCCCACCCGGGGTAAAATTCACAATGTCCGCATTCACGGAGCCGCAGTCGATCGTATCGGAAGTAAACTGGATGGAACCGTCCAAAACTGCGGCGTTGACTCCGCCAGTATGATTGCTTGACGCCGAGTTGTAGCCGCGGTTATTCGACGTACCATTCGTACAACTCGGCCCGTTCGGGGGAACGACCGTGGAAAAGGCCCAACCATTCCACAACAGAGAGTGCTATATTATAATATCATAATCCACGAAATCAACAGTGATTTTTTGTCAAAATTCATTGAAATTTCGGCAGGCCGTTGATGCGGTTTTCCGGCAGTGCGTTCGACTCAAACACAATCGTCATCGCACTTTATGTTGCCTGTCTTACATGAATTGACAATGCAACACCGTTGCTTAGAATAAGATGACGTCCACGCTGGCCTTACTTCCCACAGGGCCAACCAGGAACCATTTATGCCAAAGAAAGTAAACCATGCCCTCTGTCATTGAATTTTACCAGGTGGACTTTGCCTATCAGCGGGATTGGGTTCTCGAAAACGTGAGTCTTTCGATTCCGGCTGGAGATTTTGTTGCGATGGTCGGACCCAACGGCGGCGGCAAGACGACGATGCTCAAGCTGATGCTTGGACTGCTGAAGCCGAATCGCGGGTCGGTGTCGCTGTTGGGACGTTCGCCGGATCAGGGACGCGTGGCCGTCGGCTACACGCCGCAGTACCTGCACGTTGACATGCAGTTCCCGATTTCCGTACTCGATGTCGTGCTGATGGGCCGCATGAAACGCGGCGGACACTGGTGGTATTCGAAATCCGATCGCCGGGCCGCACACGATGCACTCGAAACCATGCGGCTGGCCGACAAGTCCAGCGCACCATTCCGTTCGCTGTCCGGCGGGCAACGTCAGCGCGTGTTGATCGCCCGCGCCATCTGCGGCAACCCGGAAATCCTGCTACTCGACGAACCGACGAACAACATCGACCCGTCCGCCGAAGCCATCATGTACGACATCCTGCAGGAACTCAACCAACGGCTGACCATCATCATTGTCTCGCACGACCTGGGCGTTGTTTCCCGAATCGTCAAAAGTGTCGTCTGTGTCAACCGCGAGGTCGTCGTGCATCCGACGTCGGAAATGACCGGGGCGGTCATCAGCGAGTTGTACGGATCCGAAATGCGGCTCATCCGCCACGACCACCGCTGCACCGATCACGGCCATGACGCCAAGTCGCCTGCGCTGTGATTGTGTTTGACGCGAAACATGCAAAAACACGCGAAAAACTCTCAAGGAATGTGCAACCGGAGCCGATTGCGATTTTGTTGGGGGCTGTTTTCAACCGCCCATGACCGGAGGCACGATGAAAGACATTAACGATTTTAGTTACACCATTACGAATTGGGATAATTCCGTTTACGAAACCGATGATGTCGAGGATGCAAGACTTGCGGTTCGTGATGGACGTGAAGTTCTCAAAACAACACGACGACTGTTTCGATCCGGCCCGGCCTTGGTTCGTCTTTACGTCACAGTGAAAATTACCAAGATCAAAGACCTTTAATTCGGGTAGTATTCATGAGCAGCATAAGCAAGAAAAGAAAATCACGGGCGGAACATGACGCTCAAATCGAAAAAATGCAACAACATATCACAGAAGTCTGCGATCGTGAATGCCGGGAACAAAATCACGAATGGATGAAGCGGCTTCTCCGCAGACGGGGTTCCCGGAATCAACAGGTTGTTGAACATGAAAACCCCAGTGATTAGCCCCGGGGACTCACATGGCCTTTATCCGACTGGAAAGCGACAATCCGAATTTTTCCTTTTTGATCCGCAAGAATCCCGCATCGGGGATGCTGGTCAAAACGTTGCGGCATGGCACCGTGTTCGGGTTTTACTCGAAGGACAACCCGTCGCAATACAACTGCTGGTTCAAGGATCACAATGCGCTGATCAGTTATGACCCGGACAAACCGTTCGAATACAACGACACAACCCGATACAGTGCCGCGTTGTTTACGAACCATTGCTGCGACGAGTTTTTCCGTGATGTGCAATTGAAAGATCAGGCCGACGACACGGAAGGCTTTCAGCATTCGTTGTTGATCAACTGCATCCGTGCCAAAGAGAAATACGTTGAGATTTTTTCCCGGACGTTTCACGATTTTCAATGGGAAATCACGCCGATTGCGCCGGGGTTTTACCGGATCAAACTTTCGACCAGCGGCACACTGCGGCGGTTACTGTGTTTCGTCAGTCTCTTTTCGCTCATCAACGCGATCCAAAACGGCGAGTGCGGTCACTATGACGACGGGCTGCTCGTCAAGTACGCCAAGCTGATTCAATACCTCGACGCACCGTATTTCGTGCGTTATGTGTTCAAGGTCAACCTCATCCGCAGCGAAGCCGTGTTCGGCAAGTTGAAACCGTATCTGAACACCGATGCGATCCAGCTTGTTCCTGGTAACAATTTTTTTCACCGGATGCAATTCGTCGCGCAAAACCTCGACGGGCAGGCGATCATCGACATTGGTTGCGGCGAAGGGAAATACATGCGTTACGCCAAACGAGTTGACCATTATTACGCCATTGAACGGGACGAATCGCGTCGCGCGGCGGCTGAACGCAAATGCCAAAAGGACCGGCTCGAAAATGTCACAATTCTTGAATCGCCCGACGAATTGCCGGACATGGACGTCCGCAAGACGTTTCTCCTGACGGAGGTGATTGAGCACAATTCCTACGACGACGCACTTGCTCTGTTCCAACGCTGCCTGGTGCCGGATTCGCGGATCATCGTGACGACGCCGAACCGCGATTTCAACGTGCATTACGCAGGCACCGACCACGACGAACCGAAAGGCAATCTTGCCGAATCCGACGC
>WRMR01000318.1 GCA_009776995.1 Planctomycetaceae bacterium
ATCGTCAACTTCACTGTTTGTAACTTCTTGTCATTAAAAGAGCTAGAATTATGTTGAATTGACATTCAACTTACGAACTACTGAATTGCGTTCGGGAGTTCACTCTTTACTGGACGGCACCGTGAGGTGGGAACATACATTGAATATGCTCCGCCAGCCACACGAGGTCGTCAGTGTCGCTTCCAACACTGGTGTGAGGGTGTATTTCACGAAAATCATAACGATAACGATAACCGTTGAGTATTTCGTCGAGGTAATCACGTTCGGTGTCGTGAATGATCGTGAACCGGCTTCGGGTGCGAAGGCGATAGGCACTTTCCGCGCGTTCGTCCGCTTTTTGGTCGATGAAGACGACATCCCAAAACCGGTCTTCCAGCATCGCGGTGCGATAGCATTCCACAAGTCGAAAATCATGGCCTTGCCACTCGGTAACTGCACACCAGTTCGGAAAAAAGTTTTTTACTTTTTGCAACCAAAAGGAGTTTGTTTCGACTGTTCGACAATACCGGGATTGGGAATAAAGTGAAAGTATTGCCGTGCTGTAACAACCGCACCCAAGTTCGAGTACAGCCCCGCGCGTCCTAAGAAGACAGGGAAGTAAAACGTGTAAATGGGAACCCATTTCCAAATGCAATGGAATCGAATTCATAGTCATCCACTTTCGTCCAATCTAAATTCAAATGAAAAAGTTGGCGGTTAGTATTGTTAGGGCATCATCTCTCTGCCAAGACTACGAGTCTCAGACTTCAGAATTTTATCTGAAGTCGGAGGCTCGTGGTCGGAAGGTTAGAGTTTTTTCATGGCGTTAACCAACGAAATGATCTGCGTGACCAGTGACACGATCAAAACAGGATTGATTGCTGAGGGCAAGGGTTTCGGTGACGATTGTTCGACAAGGGCAATCACTTCGCTTTCGTTGACCTCCTCGAAGATGGTTTCACTGGTCGCAAACTGATCCGAAATCAGTTTGTAAAAATACTCGAAGAGCGCGTCGCTCTTGAGGATGTATTCAAGATGCTCTAACACCTTGTCGTCCAGTTCGGTCTTCGTTTGTGCCGCCAGCGGTTTGACAAGGGCGAGCAGGTTGGTCAAAAATTTCTTGCAGGACGCTTTGTCGCCGAGCGAATACGGCTTGAAAAACGCTTGCAAGGCGAGTCGGATGAGTGGAAACATGGGATTTTCTCCTGATGTGTTGAAGAACTGTATCATGAAGTCACGAAATCACGACATGATGAAATGAGGTGTTCACGATACGGAAAATTAAGGGTTTTGTTTCGGGGAATGGAATCCATTGCAATCTTTTCATTCAGATCAATATCAGCTGACCGAAATTCCTTTTTCCCAGTAACGTAAATGACGTTCAGCATTTCCGCCAATGAGATGAAATACGGTTCAATACGCTCCGACGGAGGCCAATGACGAGGTTCGTGCATATACCATCCGTTTCAAATCATTTTTTCGGTTCGCCGCAATATCCTGACAGGTTTTCACGACAAACATATCGATTGACATGTGGCAAAAATTGTCTGCCCGCGATATTTTGGATACAGTCGCCCATGTTACACCATTTTGACGAAGAGGAATAAGTCTCTAGTCCGTACTTTTGTTGATTTGCATTCATGATTCAATCTTTTATTCTTTCATTTCGATTGATATCATTGACACGGTGCAAAACTTCCATTGGCCGGTCGGGTTATGTGGAGATGAACGTCCCGGCAAATTTCTCCCGGTTCAATGTTCGAATCGTATAATCTTTCCTAAAAATATTTTTTTACGAACTTGTCACGCAGCCGAAAATGATCCGATTGACACCACAAGGATTCCCGGCCTGTCGGCAATTCACGAATGCGATGATAAAATAAGTTGGGAATCACTTTTTGGGCAAAAAGCGTGTTCAATTGAAGGTCGTCCATATTCGGCGGCTCGGCAACGCGCCAGTGAGCGATATTGGCCATGCGCAACACTTTTGGTGTGAATGCGATGAGTCTGCTTTTCACAACATCAACTCTGGTCGTTTCCCGCACTGTACCGGCAAGCAGATGGATTCCTTGAGAGTAACGATATTCACCATCCTTTTTCAACAAAACTCCTTCCGGCCCAATTAACGAGTCAGGGTGGGCTTCAAGGAAGTTCACGATCTTCTCCGTCATCAGATCATCCGTTGGGCAAATGTCATCATCAATGGAAATCACGTAATCCGATTCCGCTTGGGCGATCATCCACCATCGTCCGGAAACCATTGTGTTCGGTGTGCTTCGGATGCTCCAGTCCACTGTACCGCAATCCCACTCCGCTTCCGAATTGTCCCACAAAAACAACGTGGGTTTGAGCCGCTGTTTTCGCAACGTCTCAAGAATCGTTTTGGCATTGTTCAGACGGGTATGTGTCGTCAGTATGATCGTGACGGGGTTCATGATTGGTTATCCTTCATTGATACAATGTAAAAACTGCATCTGCCAGTCGGGTAAAGCGTTGCTGAATGTCCTGCTAAACTTGTCCGGGTTCATAATCGAATAAGCCGGTCGCTTTGCCGCCGCACCATATTCGTCCGAACTGACAGCTTGTGGAACAAGCATGGGCTTGTCCCAAAGCTGCGACATCTTTTCAATAATCCTGTGGGCGAATTCGTACCACGTCGTACTGCCGGTGCCGGTCAAATGATAAACACCCCATTCGTTGTGTCCGATATTACCGATCCTTGCCACAACATGGTCTACCGCCTCAGCGACCATTGGACACCAGTTCGGCGAAATGATCTGATCGTCAACGACTCGCGGCGGTTTGCCCTGTTGCAAGCATTTCAACATGGTCGTCAAAAAATTCCGGCACCGTGTTCCGTACAAACCGCTAAGGCGAAAAATCAAATGACGGTTGCAAATGTCGCGTACCCGATGCTCCCCGGCGAGCTTGCTCCAGCCGTAAACACTGATCGGGTTCGGACGGTCGTCTTCCGTGTAAGGCTTCGTCCACTTCCTGCCATCGAACACATAGTCCGTTGAAAAGTGAATCATCGGGATACCGCGGCGGTCCGCTTCGGACGCCAACACCGCCGGTGCCTCGGCATTGACCAGTTCGGCGGTCAACGGTTCGTGTTCCGCTTTATCCACATCGGTGTAAGCGGCCGCATTGACGATCAGGGACAAGGGCGGGAGCCGCTTGAGCATGTCATGCAAATGTTGGGCATTCCGAAAATCATGATCGTTACGGCCAATGGCAATCACGTTGTATGCCTGTTCCAAACGCCGGTGCAATTCCCAGCCGAGTTGTCCGTCTTTGCCGGTCAATAAAATATGCATCTTCACTTGCCTGTGTTCATTGTTTCTTGCTTGCATCTGATGCCTTGGCATGATTCTTCCTCATGTTGTACGAGTCTGACTTTTTCAAGATAATCTTCATGCCAACCAATCTTGAAATCATCTGTTTTGATGTTTGCGTGGGCAATATGCTCATAACCGTTTTTGCCAAGAGCCGACAAGTGAAGAATATCCGGTCGAAAGCGATAAACATAGTACGGTGGTATTTCGCATGTGGTATCGTATTGGCTCACACCCATCTGTTTCAACCGATGAAACAGGTCTTGATCCTGGCCGGAATTCATTGCACGGTAGCCAAACACCTTCAAAAAAACAGAACGTCGAAATGCATGAGCTCCATGAAAAATACCGCGCGTTTCACGAACCTGAAACTTTTGAGCCGCTTCTAAATAAATTCGTGCAGGCCAAGACCATTCCCCATGGGCTAACGCTACTGCATGAGCGGTAAACCAGTGGGGCAGGTAAAGGTCGTCGTCATCCGCAACAAGAAGTCCCTCACAATCAGGACGTACAAGAGCCGCACAGGCATTCCGTTTTTCTCCCAAGGTTGTGAATCGCGTTCGGATGGAAATGATCTTCCAACGATCACCTTCAATATTGCCGTACTGGCCTGCATCATCAAGAATGACAAGTTCCCGTTTCTCGGCAGGGTAATCCTGACGCAAGAAGCTTTCAATCAATTCGCCCAGGTAATGAGGACGTTTCCATGTACAGCATACGGCGGAAAGTATCATGTGAGGAATCCTTTGTGCTACGGATATTTCTAATCATGAAAAAACAGGATGATGCTTTGTGTCTTTGACATAAACGGTTGTCGTTTCACAGCTTCAACCAGCTTGTTGTGGAAGTGGATACGCACTGAGAGGGGATTGAAGTGTCAGGAATGGCATGGCGTGTGCAAGGACGAATCCAAGACTCACAAGACGCGGTGAACAGCCCGAATGAATGATTGGTCGACCTGTGACCCATTTCAAAATTTGCGGAGTCAGCAGGTCGCCAAAATTCTTACGTCGATTCCACCAATAAGCTACAATCATATCAATCACTCTCCTGTCAATCGAGACCATCAAGACCAGGCCATCACGTTGTATGCCAGTTCCAGACGCCGCTGTAGCTCCCAGCCGAGTTGCCCGTCTTTGCCGGTCAATAAAATACGCATGATTGCTTGATTCTCCATCATCCCGGTAACTCTTTCGTCATTCAAACATCGGAACTCCGTGCCGATCACGGTAGGCACGAATTCGCCGGTAACGTTCCATGTCCTTGCCATGAAGTTCTATTTCGAGCTTGGACTCAGATGTCGTTTCCAAAGTATCCTCTACGGTTGCCTTGAGTTGGCAGGCAAGACAGGGAAGCATGATTAATCGTCCGCATTCGGGGCATCGACCCAGAACACCATCGTGGTAGATTTCAAACTCTTTGCGCCGGACATTCACGGACTCATCTTGTGTTGCCGCTTGCCCTGAAGTGCGATTCATTCACGGACTCTCCTTTTACTGCGATCCTGCCAAAACCATGACTGGTTGCCTGATTTATGGGGAAAATTTACCACGGAAATTTCGCACTGCCATCTCATCAGGCGGCAATGAATCATGTTGCCAAAACGTAATGATCGTTTGACATTGCGCGTTACGGTGAAAAAATATTTTTTATTTTTCGCCCGCACATACCCCAGAAAAACGTTGTGAAGATGCCGGGATTTCGGAAGAACCGCCGTTTGTAGCCGGAGATGCAATGGAAAGCATGAAGAATGAAGGGGTTTTTGGCGATCAGATACCCCGTTTTTGGACTAAGGCGGTGATTCCACTGTGGTCGGTGCGTACAGCAAGCGCAGAAGGCACTGGATTGACAAAACCTTGCCAGAGATTACAATTGCTTGAATAGTAGCAAGAGCAGTTTGAGAAGTGGGCAACGAGTCGCTTTCCTGGCTTCCCGGAGGTTTTGGATCGTATTCCGAAACGAGTTCATGCAATCGTGGGAGCAAAACCGCTTTTCCGTGTTCATGGAACGCGGAACGACGGTCACATCACATCCCAGAGCTTTGCAACAACGTGGCGTCACTCCAACGGGAAGGGCGATGACTTCTTCAGGAGAAATGATCGCCGGTTCGAGTTCACCGGAAAACAGAGTTTTGAGAACGGCGCGATGTTTGGCCTGCCGCAATTCGTCTTTTGGAGTCATGGTCTCCGGCAATACTGTCGGTGGTGGAGCGATCTCCCTTGCGGTTTCCGGTTCAGGCGTCTTTCCAACGGGCGACACGGGTGGTTCTGGAATTGCAGGTTTACGAGATGGAGTGGGCGGTATAAGAGGTTCCGCAACGCAGGATTCTTCCGTTGTGGGCCCATCCAAACCTTGATCCGGAGTAGCCACATCCTCCGGTTGTTTTGCCGAAGCACGAGCCGCCAATTGTTTGGCATATCGCTTCGCCGATTCGCGCCGGCGTTGTTCCTTGCCTTTCTGGGTGGCGCGATACCTCTTCTTGCGAATCTTCGCCTGCAACTGTTTGGGGGAAAGATCGGAAGTTTCACAAATGGCCTCCCAGGGCTCTTTGAGTCCAGAGTGGTTGTAACATTCCTCACTGCAAAAAATCGTGAGATGACAACGGGATTTGAATTTTTTAGTGCATCCTTTGAGCGCACATTCTTTTACACGAGGCTGATAATCCTGGCACAGGCGACCGAGTGGACATTGCCACTCGGGGTTGGGAAAGAGCGGAGGGAGATTTGGGGGGGGCGCCCCCGCCCCC
>WRMR01000319.1 GCA_009776995.1 Planctomycetaceae bacterium
CGCTGTCACAAGTCGCAACGATGATTTGCAAAACAGTTGTGAGTTTTCAGCAGAAGCAGTCGGTAACGCCATGATCAGAGTCCGGCAATATGATGTCTCATCGGTTCAGGGCAAAATGAGAAACAAGGATAGTGAAACACCCGGTCAAATCATACGATTGGGAGCCTCGCAATAATCACGTGAACATTTCCAATCAGAGCCGCGAGAGTTATCGAGCGAAATGACCGCTCCGTGACCGTCGCGGCTCTGAATGTTCGAACAACTCATTTCTGCGCGAGTCCTTTGCATTGGTAAGCGTTCACAGGTCTGGTTTTTCACCACAAAGGAATTCAGAGATAGGGTTCATAGTGTTTCCACACTCTGAACTCTGCGTTCTGAACTCTGCACTGCGGTACTCACCGGCCACCGTTGACGAAGATGGTTTGGTTATTGATGTATGCCGCCGCATCGGACGCGAGAAATCGGACGACTTCCGCAACTTCTTCGGCGGTTCCCCAGCGTTGTGTCAGTGATTCGGCAACAACCCGTTCGTTGACTGTATGGGATGCGGTTTCGCCCCAGGTTGTTTTGATCCAGCCGGGCGCGACGCAGTTGACGCGAACCTCCGGCGCAAGACTTTGTGCCAGCGATCGGCTGAATCCCTGCACGGCACCCTTTGCCGCCGCATAAAGTTGCGCCGTTTCGCCTGCCAGACCGTACTCGACGCCGTCCCAACCGAAAAAGATAATCGCACCATGGCTTTGCTTCATGCGTTCGCCGAAAAATCGGGCAAAACGCATCGCACTGACGACATCGACCTGCCATAACCTGGCAAGGCGTTCGTTATACGGCAATTGTTTCATCGACGCACTCATCAGGTCACACCCGGCAACCAACACGAGAATGTCCGGCGCGGAACACAAATGCGACACGTCATCCATAAGCCGTTGCTGTTCCGCTTCGATGGATAAATCGGCGTAAACCGTTGAGATGCTCATCGCGGGATGTTGCGATTGTAGTTCCGCAACGAGCGATTCCAGTGCCACTCGATTGGCGTGACCATGCAGAATAAGATCGGCACCCGACTGAGCCAACAGCCGTGCCGTCGCGCGGCCGATCCCGCCGGATGCCCCGGTCATCACGGCTGTTTTACCTGTGAAAGACGGACTTGTCACCATTCCACCGTTTGGTTTTACTGACTGCCGGATTGTTGCATCAACTCTTTCAACAGCGGGGCAATGTCACCCGGGTCCGAGGTCACATCCGATGGTTCGGTCGGGGGCATGATCCAATAGGGACCGGGCGCTAACGGTTGCGTGTGCTTGAATCGCGGCGATTGGATACGATCCTCTTCACCAGTCGGTCGTAACGTTGTATAGGAGACGGGGCTTCGATACTGTTTGGCAACTTGGGCCAACGGTGCGTTACTCCAAAAATCCGGCGCGGGACGCACAGGCGTTCGGCCGTTGACTTCGTTGCGGATTTCCTCGGAAACGTTTTCCACGCCGTAATCCGGCATCCGTTTTGCATACGGGTCAGCCCCCGGCAAGACCGAATAATTACTGCGGGGAAAATCGTCTTGCCACAGCCGGAACAACTGCGCCGACACCTGTTCCGGCGACAAAACACAAAACAACAATCCCGTTGTGACAGTCAATCGCAGTACAAATTTCATCGTTCGCGTCCCTATCTTGTTTTTTGTGTCAAAACTTCAAACCGAACTTGTCGCCGTCACTTCCACTACTCAAACCGCCTTTGAGCGGCCCTTTTCGCGGATTTTTCACTTTCACCGGGTCGAGTGAGGCTTCCTTGCGTTCAACCACCGGTGTATCACCGACAGCTTCCGGCGATGGTTCCGGTTCCGGCTGCGGTAACAACTGTTTGATCGAAAGGCTGATTTTGCGGTTGGTTGCGTCAACCGACAGCACCATGACGTCCACCCAATCCCCTTCCTGCACGACTTCCGAAACTCTCCCGACGCGACTGAGCGACAGTTCGCTGATGTGAACCAACCCTTCAAGACCAGGAAGCAACTCGACAAACGCACCGAAATCCATGATTTTTGAGACTTTTCCACGATGCGTCGATTTCGGTGCAAATTTTTCCTCCGCCGTGAGCCACGGATCGGTCGATTCGTCGCGATAACTGAGCGAGATTCGATTTTTTACCTCGTCAATGTTGGTGATTCTGACCCGGATTCGCTGGCCTTCCGAAATCACGTCACCAGGATGTTTTACCCGTCCCCACGCAAGGGCACTGATCGGAAGAAATCCATCGACGCCGCCTAAATCGATAAACGCGCCGGTATCGATGAGTTTCCTTACCAAACCTTCACGAATTTGCCCAACTTCCAGTTCCTCGAACAATTTTTGGCGATTTTCCTCCCGTTCGCGTTCGAGCAAGGCACGGTGACTCAAGACAAGGTTGCGCCGCGCCGGATTGCACTCGGTCACGACGCACATCAATTTCTGCCCAACAAACTCAGCGGGATTTTCGACACGGAAAAGCGAAATCTGGCTCATCGGGATAAACCCACGCAGACGGTTGACATCGCATTCGAGTCCCCCGGCATTGTGGCCGGAAACTTTCGCTTCAACAACCATGCCTTCTTCGACTTGTGACCAGTCCGCCACGTCAGCTGCCGCCATCGGGAGCGACAATTCGTAAAGCCCTTCCTCGGCCAAAAATCGCACCACTTTCACTTCAATGATATCACCAGCAACCGGTTCCGTTTTGAACTGCTTGAGCGGCACGGCTCCTTGTTCACGACCGCCCAACTCGACAAAGGCACTGTCCCGCCCGATGGACACGATGGTTCCCTGATATTTCGTGTCCGTTTCGATTTGCGGCTGGGAGGCCACTTTGTCGGCACTGGTCAAAATCGCGTCAAGTTCGTTGCCACCAAAGATTTCCGCAAATTCCTCTTCCAAGTCATCGGAAAGACTGCCATGCTTGGTCGGCGGCAAAGGGAAATTGACGCGCAACCGTAACGGCTGTGGACTGGACACTGGAAGCTGGAAATCGTCATCATCCGCAAGGGAATCAACTTCCAATGCGGCATCTTGCTCTACCTCCAGTCCCTTGTTTACTGACCCCTGATCCCTGTCATCAGACTCACGATGAGGTTTGCGATCAGCATCGTCCTGTGTCTCAAGCGACGTGATACTCTTAGGTTGCTGCTTTTGTTTTTCTGTTTCAGAATCAAAAACCACCTGACCGGTTTTCAAAACAGGCTTTTCTTGAGCCACGGGAGTGGCGACAGGATCGCCCGAAGTGATTGGTGTGCCGTTTTCATCAACAACAGGCACCGCCGGTTTGGGGCGATAAGCGTCCGGATTTCTTTGTGAACCGATCAAAATGCGCGGTTTCGACTCGGCAGGGTGATCAGCGGAAGGGGACGAATCGACATTTTCCTCAGAAAAAATCATGGCGGGGGGTAGCTAAAAAAACGTGAACAACTTGTGAAAGGTGACGGCAACGTTAAGCGGTTGCCCAATCAAACAAACTGTCATCTATTTTACTCTCTCCCCGTTGAAAAAGAAACCCCTGCCATGACACGAAAAATCGGGCATGAAAAAAGCGACCGCAAGTGCCGCATAATTTGGGTGCGAAAAAATGTTTGTCGTCGACGTTGGGATATCCCACAGTGGCATCACCGAGAACCGTTGGACTGAAACCCAAATCACCGTGCAGGTCAAACCACTCGAAAACTTTCCGGCAAAAGTCTGATTGCGGCGGCTTGTTTTTTTGCGTGGGCGGGATTACAATGCCAATTGACAGTAATACTTTTTCTGGAATTTTATTATCATGAAACGTTTTTTTGCACTCTTTCTGGTTGTTGGTGTGACGCTTCCGCTGGCGTTAAGTATCAGAGGTATCAAGGGTTCGGGGGAAAGGACGCTCAAGCCGATTCGTACGCCGGCGCAGTGGGAGCAGTATCGAGAGCAGGGATTGGTGCCGGAGCAAGTTGATCGGATTTTTTGTAGCGGCGGAACGCTCCGGCTGGTCGTTTACCTCGACAGTGCGGACAAGGTGGTCGCGGTGGACACGAACGAGCGGAGGGCATCCGAGCGGAACGGCATGAAAGCATATCTGACCGCGCACCCGGAATTTCGTGAGATGCCGGTCGGGGGCGAAACGAGTGGTCGGGACAACCCCGAACTGCTATTGAGCCTCGACAACCCGCCGCAACTGATTATCAAGGCCGACACGGGTGCCGGTTTCGACCCCGAAGAACTGACCCGGCGGACAGGCATTCCCGTGTTGCTTGTTCCCATGCGCGGCATTACAGTTGGACGTGAGGAATTTGACGAGGGACTGCGGTTGATCGGTGCGGCCCTCGGCAAACGTGAGCGTGCCGAAGAGGTGATCGCCTTTTTCGACCGCGAAATCGCCGAACTGAAAACCCGTTCGGACAAGGCCGGTCTGTCGGACGCTGAAAAGCCGCTCGTCTATGTCGGCGGAGTGTCCTACAACGGATCGCACGGATTCAATTCGTCGGAGGCGGGTTACCCGCCGTTCGAACTGGTCGGGGCCAAGAGTCCGGTCACGGAACGGGCCAACGATCCAACGCTCGGCAACCGACACGCAATGCTGGCCAAGGAAAAAATTCTCGAATGGAACCCGGACATTTTGTTTCTCGACCTCGGCACGTTGTCGCTGGGACAGTCGAGCGGGCTGGCCGAACTGCAACGCGACCCGTCCTACCGCACACTGACCGCCGTGCAACAAGGCAAGGTTTACACACTGCACCCGAACACGTTTTACTTCGTCAATCACGACGCGGTGCTGGTCAACGCGTGGTTCGTCGGCAAAACGCTTTACCCGGAACAGTTTGCCGACATTGACCCCAAGGTCAAAGCCGACGAAATCTTTGCCTTCCTGGTCGGCAAACCGGTTTTCAACGACCTTAACGCTGCACTGCAAAATCTGGCACTCGACCAATTACCGCTACCGTGACCTCCGTCGCGTTTTTGGGGAAGATTACTTTACTGGCGAAAGTCTGAAAGGAGAATAAGTCATGTCGATAGAATCCGGTACAGAACCTGTTCCGACGCCATGCGAGGAGGAAGAAGAACGGCAACCCGTTGTCGAACGTGAATACACAACTGGCGGAAAATTGCGCAAAATGACTCTGAAAACGCTTCTTTTGTTGTTTGTTTTCAGCTTGGGTTTTATTTTGGGCGGACTGTGTTTCACTGACCATACAGCAGATCAAGCGGACAATTCTCAACAGTTTGCGTATGTCTATGATACGGAACAAAAAGTTGAAGACTTTTATACAACAATCTTTGAAAGACCATTCTCTGAAAAAACGGGGTTACCTCCTGAATCACCTGAAGTCAAAGAGTATATGACTGCGGTGCGGGAGGGGTTTGGGCGACCGCTCGTCGCAGTAGAAGCATTTGCCATTTTTGTTAATCCTGATGGCGACAAATTTTCGGTGCATGACAATTTATTGAAGGAAAATGCATTGCTCTTACCTCTTGTGGAATTGAAAGTCAGTGAACAGTCCAAACGTCTGCGTTTATTCAGCTCTCAGGAAAAAGGTGTTACATTGCCTCGATTTAATGCCCAGTTTACTTACTCAAAGGATGGTATTTACGAAAGGGGGCATTTTGCAGTTTGTAGAGAAGATGGAGCACCGGAGAGAATGTATTTCGATAGCAAAGGAATTGGGTTTTTTGACGTAATGATTGTTTTTGAACACGAACATGGTGTACGGTTCACATATTCATTGAACAACCTTACTTGGGAACTGGTAGACGAGCAGTGGTATTCAGAAGAAGAAAAAAACCGTGTAGATGGTCTTTTAGAGGACTACAAAATCCTGAAAGAGCGAGCTTGTCCGTCGGATGTTCTCATCCCGGAAAACACAGCGTCAAATGTCGAAACCGATGAAAACTGACGTCGATTTTCTAAGTCGCGCATTTTGATGTGCGGCTCTTTTCGCATATTTCGTTTTGTAATAATTTCTTTTCACGCAGAGGGCGCAAAGAACGCAGAAAATCCAAAACCAAAAACAATCTC
>WRMR01000320.1 GCA_009776995.1 Planctomycetaceae bacterium
TTGCTGCCCAATCAAAAAACCGAAGCAAAAATAAGATGCAAAATACTAAACCACTTCACAAAACTCGGACTGCCCGAATATTACGCAAAAAATCATTAGTCAACAACGCCTGTAACAACTATAAAAATTTTGGCAGGGCTTTGGAAGTAAACCAAGCACTTCATACCGATTCATCCAGTCTTCATCGGTTTTATTCGATATCCAGCTACAGATGGCGGTATCCAGTTTCTCTTCGGGAACATTCGACAATTCGACATTCTTTAGATACTTATACTTTTCCCAAGTCCTCAAGAATTCATCAACAGACCTTGAAGTAACCCAATCCTCACGTTTGGTTTTGATCACACCCACATACTCAAAAAATCCATGTAATCATTCAAAAAAATTTCTCAGAAAGCTGCGTATCATCTTTTATATCATAATATATGACCTCGCTGGTTTTCCCTTGCCCTTACAGGGAGGCTGTTATTTTGGGGGTTCCATAACCCAGAGCGGCGACGAATACGCCTTGCCTTGGGTTGGTATGTTCTGCCCTTACAGGGCAAAAGACACTCATGACAACCTTTGTGTCCTTTGTGAAAATCTTTGTGCCCCCTATGTAAAAAAACTTCGTGCCCCTTCGTGGTAAAAAACAACTCACCGAAAACTTTGCCTTCCCGTCAGAGCGTCGGAGAGCATTTCCTTGTTGGCGAATTCCAGGACACTGCCGGTGACGATTCCCCGGGCAAGGCGTGTGATTTGCACAGGCGTTCCTTCGAGCTGGCTCATGATGTGCAGAGCAGTACCGTCGCCTTCGACAGTGGGGTTTGTTCCCATGATCAGCTCCCGAATTTCGCCGCTCCTGATTCTTTTGATTAATGCAGCAATTGTCAATTGATCCGCACCAATGTTGTCGAGTGGTGATAATCGCCCCAGTAATACGTGGTACAACCCGTGGTACGCCCCCGTCGATTCGAGGGCGATCAGATCGCGTGGCTGCTCGACAACGCAAATGATTGATGTATCACGCCTTGCGTCGCGGCAAATCTCGCACTGTTCCTGCTCGGACAAATGATAACACTGTTTGCAGTAACGCACGTTTTCCTTGACCGCCCGGATGGCATCAGCCAGCGCAAGTGCTTCGTCCTTCGTGACTTTCAGCAGGTGATACGCGATGCGTTCCGCCGATTTTTTCCCAATGCCCGGCAGACCGCTCAATTCCTTGATTAAAATATTGACTGTTTCTGTCAATTCCGCCATGTTTGATTCCCTTCACATTCGCTATTCATTGGCAACTTTTGCCGCTCGTCTAGCAATTATTATACCATATTTTGTTAATTGGATATATCTTGAACCAGAATTTCTATGATTTCGCAAGATTTATTCATCTTGAACTCAGTAAGAGACAGGATGATAGAGGCGGTAGCCCTTTGCAACGGTTGCGTTGAATCGTTCCATGGCGACATTGGTCGTGCCAGCCCCGATGCAATGCGATCTGGACAAAATCACCGGAACCTGTTATTGTATCCATGATGAACCCTTCGAACAGGAAGAGTTTCTGAAAACCTGAAAACTTCATGACGCAACCCTGGAATACAGGCACAACGGATTTGTCAGCTTTAACCCATTGTGCCATAAAAGGTTGCTTCGTTTACGACTCAATTATTATTTATTATCCGCAATCGTGCGGGTGAACCATAATGATGTGGCAATTGTACGCAGTTATGTCGGCGATTTTTGCGTCGCTGGTCGTAATCCTGGCCAAGATCGGGATTGCGGGTATTGATTCCAATTTGGCGACGGCTATCCGCACGGTGGTCATTCTCATCGTTGCGTGGGGAATCGTTTTTTTCACTGTGCCGCTGGACAGTGTCAAAACCCTGACGGCAAAAAATTGGACTTTCCTCATCCTGTCGGGTATTGCGACTGGGCTTTCGTGGGTCTGTTATTTCAAAGCACTACAAATGGAAGATGCCTCGCGTGTGGCACCGATAGACAAAATGAGCGTCGCCTTGACGATCATTCTGGCCTTTGTCATTCTGGGCGAAAAAGCGAGTGTGCAGGTGCTCATCGGCGGCGGTCTGATCGTGGCCGGTTCGCTGGTCATGCTTTGGAAATGAAAGGCTGCCGCCATGACCGACGGACGACGCATCCGGCTCGACCTGGCCTATCGCGGGACGAATTACTGCGGCTGGCAGCGGCAGAACCATTGTGCGACCGTGCAGGGAGAAATCGAAGTGGCCCTGCACCGCATCGTCGGTGAACCGGTCACAATTCGCGGGAGCAGCCGTACTGATGCCGGCGTTCATGCCTTGCACCAAGTGGCGGCCTTAAACACGACGGGAAGCAGTATCCCGTCGGAACGTTTCGCACCGGCCCTGAATGCGAACCTGCCGCCGGACATCCGCGTTTTCCGTAGTATGGAGGTTTCGCCGGACTTCGACCCGGTAGGCGATTGTACGCGAAAACGGTATTGCTATTTGATCGGCGACGGGCCGGTGACGTCGCCGTTTCTTGCAGGTGTGGTTTGGGATGACCGCTTCGGTACGCTGGACGCCGACGCCATGCACACGGCAGCGCAAACGTTTCTCGGCGAACACGATTTTGCGAGCTTCCAATCGGAAGGCTCACCGCGTCAGAGTACGGTGCGCAGAATATATAACATTTCAGTCAAGCGTTGCACGACGCCGATACCGTTCGGACCACTCGGATTACACAACGAAAATCTGCCGCAAGTGATTGTCTTTGAAGTTGAGGGTAACGGCTTTTTGTATAAGATGGTGCGAACAATGGCCGGAACACTTGCGGCAATCGGGCACGGCAAACGGTCTGTCGATTGGGTCGCGGAAGTCATCGCCGCCAAAGACCGTCGCACCGCAGGAATCACCGCCCCGGCAGAAGGGTTGTATCTTACGGGTATCACGTTTTGAAGAGAAGATTATACACCGTTGGGATGATCAACTCATGTCCGTTACTCCAAGTTGATCGCTTGCCAACTTCATTACTCTGATATACCTGTCGCAGAAATTTCCCCCTGTTTTCGCGTTGGAAAATTGAAGGTATAATTTTCGTTTCCTGTTTGATTCACTCTCCATCGAGAATGATTTTTTGAAACAAAAACAACTGAAAGCCAGTGATTTTTATGGACTTACACAAACTTATTGCCGGATTGGCCGAAAAGAACAACAACAAAATTATCATGCTCGTTGCCGACGGGATCGGCGGGTTGCCGATGACGCCGGGCGGAAAAACCGAGCTGGAAACGGCCAACACGCCGAATCTGGACGCACTGGCCAAAATCGGTGTGCAGGGTATGTCGCTGCCGATTCTGCCGGGCATTACGCCGGGCAGTGGACCGGGGCATCTCGGGCTGTTCGGCTACGACCCGCTCCAGTTTATCATCGGGCGCGGCGCGCTCGAAGCGGCGGGCATTGGCTTCGCGTGTGGACCGAACGATGTTGCGATGCGCTGCAATTTTTGCACGGTCGGCCAGGACGGCAAAATCACCGACCGTCGTGCCGGACGCATTCCAACCGAAGAAAGTGCCGAAGTGGTCAAGTTGCTCCGCGCGGTGAAAATTCCCGGCGTTGAGATTTTTGTCGAGCCGGTCAAGGAACACCGTTTTGTCGTTGTGTTCCGCGCGGAAGGTCTGGGCGGTAATGTGGCCGACACCGATCCGCAAGCCATCGGTGCCTTGCCGCTCGACCCGGTGGGACACGATGAGGCGAGCAAGAAAACCGCCGAAATCGCGAAGGAGTTTTTCAACCAGGCGAAGAAAATTCTCGCCGGTCAACCGAAGGCCAACTGTCTCACGATGCGCGGCTTTGCAAAACGTCCGTCGCTGCCAAGCTACGAGGAATTGTACGGTCTGAAAGCGGCGGCGATTGCGGTTTATCCGATGTACAAAGGTTTGGCCAGTCTGGTCGGCATGGAAGTCATCGGCCAGCCGGCAACGCTCGATGAGGAAATCGACGTGTTGTATGAAAATTACGACAAATACGATTTCTTCTTCGTGCATTTCAAATACACGGACAGCCGCGGCGAAGACGGTGATTTCGACGCCAAGGTCAAGATGGTCGAGGAGTTCGACAGGGTCATCCCGCGTGTCATGGAGCTGAAGCCCGCGTGTCTCGTAGTGACGGGCGATCACAGTACGCCGGCGAAAATGGCCTCGCACAGTTTCCATCCGGTGCCGACGCTCATCGTTTCCGAACTCGCCCGTACCGACGCCTGTGACGCATACTGCGAAATGCAAGCCGGTTGCGGCGGCCTCGGCCATTTCGAGGCGAAATACCTCATGCCGCTAGCCATGGCCCATGCCAATCGACTGGGCAAGTTCGGAGCGTGATATACCGCACAACGCCAACAAAGTGAAGTTTCAAGACAGCAACCCGGAGCGAAAGCAACGGGGTTTCCGGGAAAGACGCAGAAAACCGGTCACTTACGTTACCGGCTACAACCCTGCATAAAATGCCACATTATTGGCGTGGGGTAGCATAACTTAACCCACTGTATCACCCAATGGTGCGTCACCTGCTACTCAGATTTCATCCGCAACCGTGCGGGTGAAGCAATTTTACTACACCTGAGCAATCCCGTGCATCTCTCTTCGTATTGACATTCCCCGCCGGATTTGCTATGATGTCATTGTGCGTTGCAAGTGTTTGTCTATATGAGAGTTGTGGCAATCAATCCATCATGCAAAGGAAAGCCAAAACATGCCGAAAATCACCGTTTCCAGAAATCACAACCTCGATCAGCTTGCCGTCACCGCCCTGCTCAAGTCGAAAATCGCCGCCGCATTGCAGGAAAACTCGAATGCCGTCCGCGATTTCCGCGAACGCTGGACCGACGACCACACGCTGGAATTTGCGTTCAAGGCGATGGGGTTCGGCGTCAGCGGGCTGCTCAAGTCGTTGTCGGACCGGGTGACAGTCGATGTCACGCTTCCGCTTGCCGCCATGATGGTCAAGGGCATCATCGAATCCCGCCTGCAAGAGGAAATCGGGAAGATTCTTGCAGAAGTGGGGTGATTCGTGAAGTGTATTTCTTGTCAAGACGCTGTGAACGGAGACAACAAACAGATACATCAATCCTGGTATGGAAAACCATGAAACCGAACGTTCTCATACTTCGTGCTCCGGGCGTGAATTGCAACAATGAAACGGCTTATGCTTTTGAGCAGGCGGGGGCGGTTGCGGAGCAGATTCACATCAACCGGCTGCTGGAGCAACCTCGGCTCCTCGATCAATTCCAGGTGCTTTGCTTTCCCGGCGGGTTCAGTTATGGGGACGACATTGCCGCCGGGCGCATTTTGGCCAATCAGATTCGGCATCACCTCAACGGGGCGATTGCCGATTTCATCGCGGCGGACAAACTGATCCTGGGAGTTTGCAACGGCTTCCAAATCCTGATCAAGTCGGGTATCCTGCTCGCCGATGACGCGGCAGGTGTTCCCGCCACTTTGGACTGGAACGAATCGGGTATTTTCCACGACAATTGGGTGCGTCTCCATGTCGCCGGCGACAAGTGCGTTTTTCTCCAGGGAATCACGTCGATGTATCTCCCGGTCGCCCATGCCGAAGGCCGTTTCATCACACGGGACGCTGCAACGTTTGACACGCTCGAAACAAACGGGCAGCTCGTGTTGCGTTACGAACCGGCGGACAACCCGAACGGTGCCGAGGGAAATGTGGCCGGCGTTTGCGACGTGACCGGGCGGGTGTTCGGCCTGATGCCGCACCCCGAACGGCACATCGTCACAACGCAGCACCCGCACTGGACGCGGCTTGACAATCGTGACCCGGATTCACGCGGTGACGGGTTTGCCGTGTTCCAAAACGCTGTTGGCTATTGGTTATGAATTGAGTGTTTAGTGGCGAGTGCTGTGTCCAGGCTAAAAGTTGAAGTTGACTAAAAACGTGATAATTGCTATATTGTTTGGGCTTTTTTCACCCTAACTCATGGAGGGATTGTCATGAACACGGAAAAATATATCGTTCG
>WRMR01000321.1 GCA_009776995.1 Planctomycetaceae bacterium
CGCGAATTCCACGTGCCATCTTCACCCGTTCCGGCGGCGAATCGGTGTCGTTCCCGGAGTGAAATACGCAATCAGAGCCGCGAGTCATTGAGAAACCACAAGAGGCATGGCGGAGTGCTACGGTTGAATCAAATCGGGCTTGGCATCCTCATAGATACCGGATTTGACGGAAAACGGGTCGCGCGGCAGGTCGGCGTCACGGGGTCGAATGCCGCTGTTTTTCATGCCGACGCCTGCCGCCGGAAGCGGGTCGGAAATGTGCATGTTGTGCCGCTGGTCGTCGATGTGGCCGGGATGCAGAATATTCGGAGTGCGCCAGCGTTCCTGGTCAAGACAACAACCGGCGCATGAAAAGATCGCAAAGAGCAGAAATAGCGGTAATTTCAGCAAAATTTCCCTCAACATGGGTCTCGCAATGCTAATGATTTTTTCACTTGGAAAATTGTTTTCGCCGACATTGGCGGGATCGTACGAAAAAATCTTCAAAAAATCAAGAGTAAAACTTACAATAAGGTCGAAATTTTGTGCCAATTGTTGTAAAATCAGAATTGTCATTGGCGCAAGTTGCGTTGATAGGCAAAAAAGTTCTTCGATTTTCCCACCCCATTTTCTGAAAGGCAAGAGGACAACATGAAAAACAAAAGAATTTCACGGCGCGGTTTTTTGAAAGGCACAACCCTGGCGGGCGTCGGTTTTTGGGTTGCCGCCGGGACAGCCCCCCAGGTACGGGCATCGGCCAACGAACGACTGGCGTTTGCCGGGATCGGCATCGGCGGCAAAGGCGGAGGTGACATTGCGAACGCGGCACGTTTTGCCGATGTCGTGGCCATTTGCGATGTTGACAAAGGCCGTCTTGCGAGTTCCGCCCGACAGTACCCGAATGCGAAAACCTACACCGATTTTCGCAAACTCCTCGAAGAGCAGGAAAAGAGCATCGACGCGGCGACGATCAGTACCGCCGACCACATGCACGCTCCCGCCGCGCTCATGGCGATGCGCATGAAAAAGCACGTTTATGTCCAAAAACCGCTTGCGCGGACGATGTACGAATGCCGCCTCATGGCAAAAGTCGCAAAGGAGACCGGCGTTTGCACCCAAATGGGCAACCAGGGCAGTGCCGGCGATGGTCTCCGCCGTGAAGCCGCCGAAATGAAAGCCGGTGTTTACGGCGACATCAAGGAACTTCACGTTTGGACGAATCGTCCAATTTGGCCGCAGGGGCCGGAAACGATCCGCACCATGAAGGCGTATGAAGAAAAAGTCCGCAAGGAAAACCCGGACAATGCGGAAGAATTGATCGCCGCCATGAAGAAAAAGATGGAAGATCAGCTCAAGAACGTCGAGTGGGATCTCTGGCTCGGCGTTGCCAAACCGCGAGAATTTTTCCCCGGCGAAGGAGCCGGCATTTACCACCCCTTCGGCTGGCGAGGCTGGTGGGATTTCGGCACAGGTGCCTTGGGCGACATCGCGTGCCACTCGCTCAACAAGTACATGAAGGCACTTGACCTGAGTGCCCCGATCTCGGTTGTCGCCAGAACTTCCGGTCACGATTTTGATGTGTTTCCGCAGTCTTCCGAAATTGTGTTCGAGTATCCCGACACGCCGACGCGCAAAGGCTTCAAGTTCGTCTGGTATGACGGCGGCTGGTTCCCAAGCCGTGAGTTCCTCAATGAACACGGATTCCGATACCCCGAACAAATGCCGGAAGGCGGAGACATCATCATCGGAACCGAGGGTGCCAGAGGGCAGGGTCGCAACGAACGAAAACGCGGCATGACGGTGCCGGAAGTGCAATACGCACCGAAATATCCCGACGCCGACGGCAATATCGCCGAGAAACAGGACGACGATCCGCGCAACATGTTCGAATTGATCACTGCGATCAAGGAGAACAAGCCGGAATTGTGCTTCTCGAATTTCCCGAACCAGGCCGGCCCGCTCACCGAAGCGATGTTGCTCGGCAACCTGGCCGTCTGGACCGCTTCGAAACCGAACGAATGGGGCGAAAAGGTCCTTTGGGACGCTCCCAACATGAAGATCACGAACCTTGCCGATCTCAAAACACCGGGCGTCGCCGATTTGATTAAGCCGGTTTACCGCGAAGGCTACGTCCTTGATTAACGAAGTGTGTTTGCCGCACCAACCGGAGGACGGTCACGCCGCCGGAGTGCGAAAAATCCGTGAGTGAATCCGAGACGCCATCGTAAGATTGCGTCTCCGGAGTTTTTTTGCCTTGTTGCCGCTCTTTTGCGTCAGGAGAAGATTGTCATGACCGGTATTCCGCGAATTGTTTGTTTGACTTGCTGCCTGTGTTGCGTCGCCTGGCCGTTGTCTCATGCGGAAGACACTCCGCAAAATGCCGGAAACAAACCGAACATCGTGTTTTTTCTCGTGGACGACTTGGGCGTCATGGACATCGGGGCGTACAATCCCGACACGTTTTATGAAACGCCGAACGTCGATTGCCTGGCAAAGTCCGGGGTGCAATTCCGCCAGGGTTACGCCGCGTGTTGCGTTTGCAGTCCGACGCGGTTCAGCATCATGACCGGGAAATATCCCGTGCGGAACGGTTGCACAAACTATTTCGGCGGCTTGCGTTCCGAGCGGTTTCATCCGGCACCGCTGCACGAGCAACTCGATCTTGACGAAACGACGCTTGCCGAGGCGTTTCAGGAAGCCGGTTACAAAACAGCGTTCCTCGGCAAGTGGCATCTCGGTCCAACAGCGGAGTTTTGGCCGGAAAATCAGGGTTTCGACGTCAATATCGGCGGTTGCAACGCCGGGGCACCGAGTTCCTATTTCGCGCCGTACCGCAACCCAAGACTGCCGGATGGTCCCGACGGCGAGTTTTTGACCGAACGGCTTGCCAACGAAGCCGTCGCGCAGATCAAGGCTATGAAAGACTCGCCGTTTTTTCTTTACTTTTCGTTTTACCAGGTCCATGTCCCGCTCATGGCCCCGGAGCCGTTGATCAAAAAATACCGGGAGAAGGCGAAGCGTCTTGGATTGCCAACGTCCCAGGCCGAGCTTTTCACACCGGAAGAGCAGACCTGGCCGACCGATGACCCGCGGCTGGTGCGCGAACGGCAAACGCACGCCGTCTATGCGGCCATGGTCGAGTCGATGGACTCGGCGGTCGGACGTGTGGTCGAAGCGTTGCGTGAGGAAGGCGTACTCGACAACACGATCCTCTGTTTCGTTGCCGACAACGGCGGGCTTTCGACGGCGGAAGGTTCGCCGACGTCGAATTGGCCCTTGCGCGGCGGCAAAGGCTGGCTTTACGAAGGCGGCCATCGCGTCGCGTACATCATCCGCACGCCGGACGGCAAGCCCCTGGAATCGGACGTCCCGGTCATCACGAACGACTTTTACCCCACGCTGCTCGACTTGGCCGGACTGCCGCTGAAACCGGAACAACATCGGGACGGCGTGTCGCTCAAGCCGATCATCGACGGCACGCAAACGACGCTCGACCGCGAAGCGTTGTTCTGGCATTACCCGCATTACGCGAATCAGGGCGGCTTTCCCGGCGGCGTGATTCGCAAGGGCGACTGGAAATTGATCCGCCGCTATGAAGACGGACGCACCCATCTCTACCATCTCAACGCCGACCCGTCGGAACAGCACGATTTGTCGGCTGCCGAGCCGGAACGCACCCGTGCTTTGGCCGCAGAACTCGACCAGTGGCTCCAATCCACCGGAGCCCGGTTTCTCCGGGAAAAAGACGGCCTCAAGCCCTGGCAACCGGATTGAAAGCGAGCGGGTTTCGTCCGGGCATGTCGTGGGCGAAAATCACTTCGTCAAATCTCCAGGAACCTGTCGTTCACACTCCGGGCTGCTGTTTGTCGAGAATCCTTGCCCGGAGTTGTTTCAAATACTCAATGGTTTTCCGTATCTCTTCATACTGTTTTGCCGGACTCTCCTTGTTTTCCCTCTCGATAATCAGCGGGCCGTCATAACCGACTTCCCGCAACGTTTTGAGGAAAAGCCCGGCGTTGACGTCGCCGGTTCCGAACAGAACCTCCTCGCCCCATTCCTGACCGGGATTTTTCGACCAGCGGGCGTCTTTGCAATGCGTGCTGCGTACAAACGGCCCCACAATTTGTAACGCTTCGTTCGGCTCGCCGCAGCCGTAAAGAATCATGTTGGCCGGATCGAAGTTGACATGCAAATTCAGCCGGTTGACATCCCGAATGAATTGCAAAAGTGCTGGACCGGTTTCCTGTCCGGTTTCGAGGTTGAGCCATTGACCGTTTTCAAAGACATGGTCGCAGGCGTCCCGGGTGATTTGGACGACATCCCTGTAGTCCTGCGATTCCGTGTCCTCCGGCACAAAACCGAGGTGAAACTGGACCGACGGGGCTTCCAAACGTTTCGCAAAATCCGAGACGCTCTTGAAATCCTCAAAGCGTTCCCGTCGCGTTTTTTCCGGCACCAGCCCGACGGTTTCCCGGACAATCGGGATCGTTGCGTAGCTTTCCCCGGCGAAACCGCTGACCACGCAAGTCAATGTGACGCCGTTCTTTTTCAGCGTTTCCAGGATGAATTGCGCATTTTCCTCCGTCCGGTTTTCCACGACGGGAACTTTGAGCTGAATCACCGAAACGCCGATCTCCATGGCCTTGTCGAAAGGCAGGCCGGTGCCGTGGTCGTCAAACCGGGCAATCACGCCAATCGGCCATTGTTCCATATCATCCGCCGCCGCAATCGTGCCCGTGGCAAGATGCGACAACAAGGTGAGACCTGTGATCAACAGAATTTTTGTGAAGTGCGTCATGGTTCCATCGTAATGTTTCAGTAGATTGTTTCATCGTTCAAGCCGCAAACGGAGAGCCGTGCTAAAACCAAGTCTATTTTAGCACATTTCTTTCACCGGAAAACAAGGTGAATGAGGTTGTTCTTCTTTGCGCGCGGCTTTGGCTACTGAGGTTGTTTTGTCAGAAAGATGAGGTGGAAAGGGGGTTTTATTTTCCGGCAACCACACCCAAATACATAATGAACATCATAAACATTATATTCAAGACAAACGAAACCGACGAAATGATAATCATGACAAGTCCTTGTGTCCTGCGTCCTTCGGAATAGGCTTTGCTCATGCTGATTCCACCGAAAATCCAGCCAAAAAGCGGAATGACAGAAAGAAAACAGAAGAATATCATACTTCCTGTACCCAAACTCCCTTTGTTTTCGGATGCATCTATTAGCCAGAGAATCATCAAGACAATTATAAAGCCAATTATAGCGCCAATTATAACGCCAATTATAATGCCAGGAACCCTGCCATCTTCTCCGCCAATATATTCGCCAATATTTTCGCCAATATATCCGCCAATATATCCGCCAATATGTCCGCCAATCCCGAAGATAACACCCAAGTAAATAATGTAAATAATCGCTGCAATAATCTTCACAATCTTCAAGACAAAGTCATCCATACCCATTACCCCAGTCGATCTTCCTATCCATTGTGATATTTGCCAAGAACAGCAACAAGAAGCCACTCAAAGAAAGGGAGCGGCACGCCAAATAGAAACGGAGTCATCCCTCCGACCAAAGAGGTGCATCGCTCACCTGAAAGTGCGCAATGCTGATTTTGTCCGTGAGTTCACACGCGACGCTCCCTGGGCGGGAGCAACGCAACTTTGTGAACAACTAACCGTTTTCCACCCGGTTGCCCGGTGGTCATGTAGAAAATGGTCGTCCGCCGAAGCGATTCTATTTGTTTGTTGTCGTACTCGATTTTGTTGTCCGGGAATCCCGGACGTTAATTGTTCTTTCCAGTTTACAGACGGGAAACAGGGAAGTCAAGAGTCAGGTAAAATTTTTCAGAAAACCGCACGAAATCTTCGTATGAACTTGAAATATTGTCCCATCGAGCGGTGAAATCACCGCCTCGCAGCGGTGATGTTGCCTCTTTGAGCGGTGATGTT
>WRMR01000322.1 GCA_009776995.1 Planctomycetaceae bacterium
AGAGCTTTCACGCTCGTTGAATTACTGGTTGTGATTGCGATCATCGGCATTTTGATCGCCCTTTTGCTTCCCGCCGTCCAAGCCGCCCGCGAAGCGGCACGCCGTATGACATGCACGAATCAATTGAAGCAACTCGGTTTGTCGCTTCATAATTACCACGATGCGCACAAGGCACTTCCGTGTTTTTATGGAACGCCCGCGCAGTATTCCCCGTTTGTCCGCGTGCTGCCGTTCATCGAAGAAGCCAACCGTTACGAGATGATTACGGCCACGGAAATGCAACAACACACCTGGCACTACAACCCGGGGTGGGCGGGGGTGATTCAGGCGTTTCTTTGTCCTTCCGATGGTGAAGGCCGCGGAGTGTCAAACATCCCGATTCCAAGTGATTGGGACCCGAAAAGTGCGGCATGGCGAACCGATACCAACAAGAGTTGGGACCTTGCCGGTTGGGGCAATGAAGGACTTCAAGGCGCGTCCCGCAACAATTACGTATTCAGTTGGGGCGATGGCTACGACTGGTACACGACGCCCGTTTTGCGTGCCCCGTTCTCCTTTGATGCTTTTCGATCGTTTGCCGCGATGACCGACGGGTTAAGCAATACGGTTTTTATGAGTGAACGCTGTATCGGAAACGGCAACGTCCGCGCTATCCGTTCCAGCATGAGGCTCCGGTTCAATTTTCTGAGCAATCCGCAAAGCTGCATGAATTCCAAAGGGAATGGAAACAATTATGATGCTTCCATTCCTGACAGTGATTTGATGGAGTATTTTATCGGTCACCGCATGGCAGGGGTTGAGATATGTTTCGGCTATTTCAATACGATCCTGCCGCCCAACTCTCCCAGTTGCACCTACGGTTGGGTGGGGGACGGTGCCCTGTTGCCGCCCACCAGTTACCATACCGGCGGTGTGAATGTCAATTGGGGTGATGCTTCCGTGTCGTTCGTCTCGGATACGATCAACACAACCACTCCGGGAACGGCCGGGCTCGCAACGGCTTATGTCGGTTATCATTACAACAACAGTACTCCGTCACCCTATGGCGTTTGGGGTTCCATCGGCTCGCGGAATGGCGGGGAAAGCGTCGAACATCCATAAAAGGGATTTGCTTATGAAATACCGCATGTTTGCTGGAACAGCAACCCTTGCTTTGGTTTTGCTTTGCCTCAGCCTGGTCTTGACCATGGGTTGTGGAAACGCAAGTCAATTATCCGGCCTGGTGCCTGCCAAAGGGGTTGTCCTGTATAAAAACACTCCGGTGGAAGGCGCATCGCTCACTTTTTTTCCTGAATTTGCCGCCTCCGATGCAGGCAATTCCCCGGAACAACGTCCGGCCACTGCGGTTACGGACGCTTCCGGACGTTTTACGATGATGACCCTCCAACCTGATGACGGCGTGTTTCCCGGACAATATACCGTTGTCATCACCAAAAATATTCCCGAACGGGTTTATACAAACGAGGAAATGCAACAGTTTTTCCGGCAGGGAAGACCGACTCCAATCCCGGAATCGAAAAACGAGCTTCCAAATCAATACTCCACTCCAAAAACATCACCTTTGAAGATCAATCTCGCCCAAAAAGGCGATAAGGCCATAAAATTTGAACTGGCCGATTCATCCGATGATTGACACCCCATACCAACAGGAGAAATTTCACATGCTTTTGATTCGACATCGATTTTTTCGATTGGCAACAGTCGTGCTGTTATTCGTTTTGGGCTGTTGTGCGGTGTCACCGGCACAAGATGCTTCCGAATTGCGGCTCGTGCCGTTTCCCAAAGAAGTGACAATGGCGATGGGGCAACGGCTTTCGCTGAAAACAACGTTGCAGCTTCATATTTCGGCGAAAGAGAAAGATATTCAGGGCACGGCGATTCGTGACGAATTGACACGGGCCGGTTTTTCTGCGCCGCAAATTCATGAAAGCGTTTCGCCGGACTTCCCGCTTTTGCTGCTGGGTTCGGGACATTTTACCCTTCCGATACCGGATTTACCCGAACTCACTGATGAGGGGCAAAGCGATGCCGGGGAGTCTTACACGATTTGCATTCAACCGGACGGGATCGTTTGCCGGGGGAAAGGCGACGTCGGTTTGCATTATGCGGTGCAAACGCTTTGCCAGCTCATTCGCGCCAACGCCGACGAAAACGGAACGTTGCCTTGCATGACGATTCGCGATTGGCCTTCGATGAAATACCGTTGTTTTCAGGATGACTGGACACGCGGCCCCAGTCCGCATCTTGCCACGCTCTTCCATCAATTTGATCTCGGAGCGTATCTGAAACACAACATGTTCACGTATTACAACGAAAACCAGTTGGAGTACAAAACGCACCCGAAACTGAATCCGAAAGACGGAACGCTCACACAGGAGGAATTCAAACAAAGTATCGAATACGCCGCGAAACGTCATTTGATTATGCTCGGTAACCAGCAGTCGTTCGGGCATCACTACAAGACGCTGGCGGTTCCCGAATACGCGCATCTCGGCGAGGCGGGTTACATCCTTTCGCCGACAGTTGAAGAGGTTTACACGTTTCTGGATGACCTGTATTCGGAAATTCTGCCTCTCGTGCCGTTTGAAATGTTCAACGTCTGCTGCGACGAAACCTGGGACCTTGCCAAAAGCGGGCCGTCGAAAGAATTGGCCGACGAAATCGGCGTTGCCGGGGTTTACGTCCGGCATATCCTGCGTGTGCGCGAATTACTGCAAAAATATGACAAGCGGATGCTCATGTGGGGCGACATCATCATGAATCACCCGGACAAACTCGAACTGATTCCGAAAGACGTTGTGATGATGTGCTGGGATTACGCGGCACGTCCCGACTTCGACGCTTTCATCAAGCCGTTCAGCGAGTCCGGTTACGAATTTTTCGTCTGTCCCGGCCAGTCGAACTGGAGCGTCATTCTCCCGCTGATCCGGCAATACACAGTGAATATTCAAAACTTCGTCCGCGACGGCTGCGCGAATGGTGCCATCGGGATGCTCAACACCGGTTGGGAAGACGACGGCGAAGCGTTGCACGGTTACAACTGGCACGCCATCGCCTGGGGGGCGGAATGCTCCTGGAACGCATCGAAAACCGATCCCGCCGATTTCAACAAGCGCATCGGGCCGGTGCTCTTCGGCGCGAAAGGCGATGATTTCGGGCGTGCCATCGAACTGTTGGCCGAATTGCAGGTCTCACCCGAATTGGGAAGTGCGTACAACGGGCGTTTTTGGGAGCGGGATTTCATTCCCAAGCAAGCATCAGGGGTTGTTGAGAAAAAAGCCAAACGGATACTCGAACTTGTCCAGCCCGCGATCCAATCTTTGGAAACGACGAAGGAACAGGCAACGGTCAACGCCGAATTGCTGGATGCGTTTTTGTTCGGGGCACGGCGCATGGAACTCATCGCCGTGCGGATGCTCGACGGGCTGGAAGTGTCCCGACGGTATGCGGCGGCGTCAGCCCTGGATTTGACCGATACGGCGCAGAAGAAAGCCGCTTTGGAAGAACTTGAGGCCATCACAACGATCATCGCCAGGAATCGCCAAACGCACCGTGACTTCCAGGCGGAGTTCGTGCGCATTTGGAACAGCGAAAGCAAGCCGTTCTCACTCGACCGGGTGACGCGAAAATATGACGACCTGGACGCATGGTTTGCCGAACTGCAACAAAAAGTGCTGGATGTTATCACAACAGTTGCCGAAAGTGACACCGATGCCGCATTGCCGGATATTGGACTGGGTGCCGATCTCATGATGCGGAAAACGTCACCCAGCCGTGTTGTGGCAGGCAAATTGTCACCCGAAACACCGTGGGCAAGTCCCCGTGCGATCATGCGTCTCGGTCTGGCTGTCGAAGCGGGTAATGTTGACCGCATTTCGTTTCCGGTTGAACTCGATGTAACGCTGCCCGAATCGTGTATCGGCAAGGGAGTCGAAGCGTTTGAACTCGGTGCTGACGGCAGATCATCTCCCATTCCGGCACAGCTCGACCCGGCCAATCATCCACAAAATCCCAGGCTGCAACGCTTGACGCTGTTGCTCACGGGAGTGCAAAAAGAGGAGACCACGAAAGTTTACGTTTACTTCGGACTCGACAATGTGAATACGGAACTTCCATCGGTTTCAACATTCGACGGTGAAGACGGAATGAAAGTGATTGACAACGATCTTGTGCAAATTCATCTCGGCGCGGAAGGGGGACATGCCTACAAGTGGCTGGTCAAAGACTTGGTTCTTCTCGATATAACCGACCCGGGCGATACCTCGTATCACGGTTTCAGCGACCACGGACATGCCGACCGGTCGAAACGCTTCGATCTGGTTTGCATGAATCACGGACCGGCCATGGTGCGTTACGGCTGCTTTTTCGATGACGAACTTGTGAAAACGCTGACCGTTTATGCGGGGTTGCCTGTCCTGGATGTCGTCACCACGTATTTGACCGGCTATTATTGGAACTTCGACGATCCCGATCTTTTCGCCGCCGATGGAAAAACGCCCGGCACGTACCTGTTCTCCAACGGCAAAACCGGTCCGACGCCTCCGAAAGGGGCAAGCAACGATTTGCAAGTTAAGGAATCGAACGTTTTTTGGGCAGTAAAAACCAACGAACAGGGATTGGTGCATGGCATGACAACGCCGGAAACGCCGTCACGCTTTGTCATCGGACCCGGCGGCGGCATGGGCGGTGTCGGCATCGAGTCCGGTGAGGCACGTTCCCATTTCGTCACGTGCGCGGGCAGACTTGAGAAAAATCAACCGACGGCAGGTATCATGGACCAAATCCGCGACACGTACAATCTGAAAAACCAGCCTGTTGTCATCCAGTACACCCAAGAGCAACCCTGATTTTTAGCTACATATCTCGCAGAGACCGTTGAGGACGCGGAGAATTTTATCTACAAAACTCTCTGCGTTCTTTGTGGTCTCTGCATGAAAAAAATAATTCACAATATTTAGAGTCAACGCATGGCCAAAATTTATTATGTCGGCGATTGGGCAGTGATGCTCGGTCCGGTTTTTGCGGAAACGCCGTTCAATTACGCTGTCAAGGGAACGGATATTTTCAACTACGGCAAGTGGCTCAAGGAAGCCATCGAATCGACCGGGGAACACGAAGTGCTGAGCGTTCCCACCTGGGAGTTTTACCGGCTCGGGCCGGGCGAATACGAAAAAATCATCGACGCAAACGACGTGATCATTTTTTCCGACACCGAAGCGAAAAACTTTCAATTGGCCCCGTCGTTTTTTGACCGAAACCAATTCGGCAGGAAACCGCTCACGTTTCCTGACCGTGTCCGTCTCACCGTCGATGCACTCAAAAGCGGCAAGCATCTTCTGTTTGTCGGCGGCTGGCTCAGCTTCAACGGCGAAATGGGCAAAGGCGGCTGGGGACGCACCGGACTTCGTGAAATACTGCCCGTCGAGTGTCTGGAATACGAAGACCTGTGCGAGAGTACCGAAGGCTGGTCGGCAACGCCTGTGTTGGAAAATCATCCGATTCTGAACGGTGTGCCGCTGGACACCATGCCGCCGATTCTTGGTTACAACCGCGTCAGGCCTCGCGGGAATTGTGACGTGATCGCCCGGTGGAGCGGCACCAACGACCCGATGCTTGCCACGGGAACGTTCGGAAAAGGCCGTGTCGTCGCATACACCTCCGACCCCGCCCCGCATTGGGGTTGCAATTTCGTGTACTGGGATCACTACAACCGGTTCTGGCTGAACATCGTGCAATGGTTGTTGAACGATGCCTGATATGAATCATCGGACAGGATGGACAAGTTCAGTTTTTTGACAGGTATGAACAGGATATTCAGGATAGGGGATGTTCCTTTTGTCCTTTGTATTGGACACCTCTCAAGCGGAACCAGTCGGAATTGGAAAATCAGCCGAGCGGAATGGTTGATTTTTTGCTT
>WRMR01000323.1 GCA_009776995.1 Planctomycetaceae bacterium
TCTTTCAACGTGCAAAATCATCTCCATGCCTTCGCCGGTTTTCTGATTGTTCATCACCCTGTTTTATCCATTTCAAGGAGTCCATTCATGGCAAAAAATACCGGGCTTTTTACGCCCCATCACCGCCCTCCGGCTTCGGGTACGAGTCCTACCGTTCTTTTGCGACACGCGGGCTTTGTGCGGCCTTGTGCGCGAAACCTGCGCGGCCAGGAGCAAAAGGGCGGGGCAGGTGAAAGAGACGTTGAGATTGTCGTGGGGCCACACGGCCCCGTCATTCAAATTCGTAAGGAAAAAACAAGCAGAAAGGGGACAGAAGATGGACGTTCAAATTCAACCGATTGAAAGCGTCAGGCCGTATCATAACAACCCGCGAGTGAATGACGGGGCGGTTGATGCCGTGGCCGCCAGTATCCGGGAGTTCGGTTTTCGCCAGCCGATTGTCGTTGATGCGGACGGCGTGATTATTGCGGGACATACTCGATGGAAGGCAGCCAAAAAACTGGGACTCAAACAAATCCCTGTTCATGTTGCCACCGATCTGACGCCGGGGCAGGTGAAGGCATATCGCATTGCGGATAATAAGAGCGGCGAACTTGCAACCTGGGATTTTGAGATACTGCCGATTGAACTTGCCGAATTGCAGGAGGTGGGTTTCGATCTCGATTTACTGGCGTTCAATGAAAAAGAGTTGACGCAATTGCTGGACGTCAACGTGAAGCAGGGCGAAACCGATCCCGACGATGTGCCGGAGCCGCCGGATGAACCGGTCACGCAAAAAGGTGACATCTGGATTCTCGGCAACCATCGTTTGATGTGTGGCGACAGTGCAAATTCCGGCGACGTTGACAAGCTGCTGGCCGGTCATTCGATGCAGTTGTGTTGTTGCGATCCGCCTTATGGAGTTGCGCTTGAACCGCGCAGTAACAACGCGATTGCGGCGGGATTGTCGAGTTTTCCCGGTCAGGAAGGAGCAGGTACAACAGGAAAAATGCGGGCGAAAGACCGGCCTCTGGCCAACGATCACTTGAGCGAGGATGAGTTCGAGCAGCAGTTAAACGCATGGTTCGGCAACATTGCGCGGGTGTTGGAACCCGGTCGCGCGGCCTACATTTGGGGCGGATACAAAAATCTGAGCAACTATCCCTCACCGTTCAAGACGAATGGCCTTTATTGGTCGCAGTGCATTATCTGGAACAAAATGCACCCGGTGATGAACCGGAAAGATTTCATGTCGTGCTACGAATTGTGTTTTTACTGCTGGAAGGAGGGAGCCGCCCACAAGTTTTTCGGTCAGAACAATGAGCGCGACCTTTGGGAAGTGAAAAAGGAGCCGTCACAAAAAACGGTGCATCCCACGCAAAAGCCTGTCGAATTGGCCGTGCGAGCCATCCAGTTGTCGTCCATGCCCGGTGAAAACATTTTGGAATTGTTCGGCGGCAGCGGCTCGACATTGATTGCTTGTGAACAAACCGGCAGAAACTGTTTTGCGATGGAAATCGATCAGGCGTTCTGCGATGTCATTGTCCAACGGTGGCAAGAGTTCACCGGAAAGCAAGCGGAACGCATACCGGCCAACAGCGAGGTGACCTGTGGTTGAATATGAACATCCGCTTCAAATACTTGAGGGCGATTGCCGCGATGTCCTGCCGACGCTTCCCGCCGATTCCGTTGACCTGATTTTTACCTCACCCCCTTATGCCGACAGCCGCAAAAAAACTTACGGCGGCATTCCACCGAAACAGTATGTTGAATGGTTTTTGCCGATTGCGGACGAGTTGCGACGGGTTTTGAAGCCGAGCGGATCATTCGTGTTAAACATCAAGGAAAAAACAGTCAACGGCGAGCGGTCACTCTACGTACTCGAACTGATTCAGGCATTGAAACAATCGGGCTGGCTTTGGACGGAAGAGTTTATATGGCATAAGAAAAACTCGTTTCCGGGCAAGTGGCCCAATCGTTTTCGTGATGCCTGGGAACGATTGTTACATTTCACGAAATCGCGACGCTTCGTCATGTACCAGGATTCGGTCAAAATTCCGACCGCCGCCTCAACCATAAAACGTGTCGCGCGATTGTCCGGGAGCGACTGGCAGCGCAGGAAAAACCGAACGCAGAGCGGTTTCGGCGCGAATCAGTCACACTGGCTCGGCAAGGAGTTGGTTTACCCGACCAATGTTTTGCATCTTGCGACCGAATGCGGCAACAAAAAGCACAGTGCCGCTTTTCCCGAACGCTTGCCGGAATGGTTTCTCAAACTGTTTACGCTGCCGGGCGATCTGGTGCTTGACCCGTTTATGGGATCGGGAACAACAGGGCTTGTTTGCCGCCGTTTGAACCGCCGCTTTACCGGGATTGAAATTTTGCACGATTACATCGCCCTTGCAAGGGAACGTATTTTTTCCAACCAGCATCCATCACTTTTTTAGGAAATTCCACATGATTCTTTATCTTGCTTGCCCCTATAGCCACTCTGACGAGGCGGTGCGTCAGCAACGTTATCATCTCGCCTGTCGCGCCGCCGCGAAACTGATGAAGGCGGGCATTGTCGTGTTTTCGCCGCTTGCCAATACCGTGCCTGCCATCGAATTCGGCGGTTTGGAATTGAGTCATCACGGCTTCCTGCGGCTGGATTTGCCGATGCTTCGGCGATGTGACGAGTTGCTTGTCCTCTGTCTTGACGGTTGGCAGGAAAGCATCGGCGTTCAACAGGAACTCGCTGAGGCCATCGTGTTCCAAAAACCGATCACCACGATCAAAGAGCATGAAATCGAACGACTGCCTGCGATTCCGAAGGCGGCGAAATGTTATCTCAACTCGTCGATTTTGACGGAGGTTTACGATGCCCAATGAAAAACTCAATCCGAATGCGCTCACGCCGAAAACACTTGCCCTGCTGCTCACCAACGCGGGGCAGCGACTTATCACGGAAGAGCAGGTTCGCAACATCGCCGAACTGGGCAATCTGCTTTCGGCAAACGGTACGATCAATCTGATTCAGTACACCGCATTTTTAGCACAGGCGGAGGGTAAAGCGAATGACGAATAACAAAATCAATCCGCAGTCGCTTCGTCCCGCTGACCTGATGCGACTGCTCAATACGGCGGGGCTTGGTGCAGTGATGACCGAACACAGGCTCCGTCGTCATCGCAATCGCGCCGGGTACGCCATTGGTTCGGACAAGACGATTAACCTGTTCAAATACGCGGCATGGCTCACGCAGGAATTCTTTCGTGAAAAGCCGCAAACAAAAGACTATTTCGAGAAGAAGCGGCAGGCGAATCTCAAGAGCATGGCGGCGGTTCGCGCGGCGCAGGACATCGGTGAATTGCCGGAGGTTATTAACTCGGAACGTAAAAACATTTCGCTTCGTTCATTCAAAACGTTTTGCGAAACCTATTTCGCGGAAATATTTTACCTGAACTGGTCGGACGATCATCTCCGTGTCATTGACAAGATCGAAAAGGCGGTGCGGCATGGCGGATTATTTGCGCTGGCCATGCCGAGGGGCAGCGGTAAGACGGTCATCTGTCAAGTTGCTGTTGTTTGGGCGGCGTTGGACGGTGCGGCACCGTTCATTTGTCTGATCGCCGCGAGTGCCGAGCGGGCGCAGAATCTTTTGGAGAACATCAAAACATGGCTGGAGACCAACCCGCTGTTGCATGAGGATTTCCCGGAGGTGTGCTTTCCGGTGAAATGTTTGGAGCGCATCGCCAACCGGCAGAAAGGCCAAAAGTATCTCGGCGAGCCGACTCGTATTGAATGGTCGGCGGACAAGATTGTGCTGCCGACGATTGCCGGATCGAAGGCGTCGGGCGTTGTGATTACGAGCAGCGGGATGCACGGCAGCGACATTCGCGGTCAGCAACACGCGAGGCCGGACGGCAGAGTGGAACGCCCGTCGCTCGTCTTGATCGACGACCCGCAAACCACTGAGTCCGCGTGGTCGCGTTCGCAATCGGAACGCCGTACTGCGATCCTGGGCGGCGACGTTCTCGGCATGGCGGGGCCGGGTAAAAAGATCGCAGGACTCATGGCCTGTACGGTGATCCGACCAGGCGACATGGCATCTCGTATTCTCGACCGGGAAAAACATCCCGACTGGCAGGGCGAGCGCACGAAGTTGATTTATGCCTTCCCAGCAAATGAAATCCTGTGGGCAAAGTACGCGGAACTGCGGGCGGATTCGCTGCGCAACGACGGCGACGGTGGGATCGCGACGGAGTTCTATTGCGAGCATCGCCTTGAAATGGACGCGGGAGCGATGGTCGCATGGCCGGAACGATTCAACCCGGACGAGCTCTCGGCAATTCAACATGCCATGAATCTCAAGTTGCGGGATGAGATAGCGTTTTGGTCGGAATATCAGAACGAACCGAAGGTGGAAGACCTCGGCGACGAGATGCTGACCATTGAAGAGATCGCCGAAAAGACGAACGGTTACAATCGCGGTATCATTCCGCAGGACTGCCAGCACGTCACGATGTTTATGGACGTGCATCAAAACGCGCTCTACTGGATGATCGTCGGCTGGGAACCGAATTTTACGGGATACATCGTCGATTACGGAACGTGGCCGGATCAGCGGCGGGAATATTTCATGTTGCGCGACTGCCAGCGCACGATTCAACATGTCACAGCCGGTGCGGGCTTGGAAGCATCGACCTATTCGGCACTGGAAAAACTTGCCGACGAAAAGCTGGCCATTCCTTATTATCGCAACGACGGCATGGAATTGCGTATTGAGCGTTGCCTCATCGACGCGGGCTGGGGGCAAACTTCCGACGTCGTTTATCAATTCTGCCGTCAGTCGCGTCACGCCGCGATTCTTTCCCCGTCGCACGGCCACTACATCGGCGCGTCAAGCGTTCCGTTCTCGGAACACAAGCGGCAAAAAGGCGACCGCATGGGGCGGCACTGGCGTATCCCCGGCTCATTCGGCTCTCGCGGGTGTCGGCACGTTTTGATTGACACGAATTATTGGAAAACGTTTGTGCACGCACGACTCGGTATTCTCATGGGCGATCCCGGTTGTCTCTCACTCTTCGGGCATGATTCCAAACGACACCGGCTCATCGCCGAGCATCTGACCGCCGAATACCGTGTGCGCACAATGGCATTCGCGCGAACCGTTGACGAATGGAAAGTACGGGCGTCCCGTCCTGACAATCACTGGCTGGACTGTCTTGTGGGTTGTGCCGTTGGCGCATCGATCCAGGGCGCGGAACTGGCAACGTTCCAGAGCAAACATATTGTCACGCGCACGCGCATCAAACTCTCGGAACTTCAGCGCGACCGCAGGCGGATGTGATTTTTTCCAAAAAATGGCCAACTTATCACATTTTTCCTGCGATATTTTTGGCCTTCACCGCTATGTCAATGATGTAGGACACAATAACATGAGCGATTCCGACTTTCGTATTCTGACGGGTGCGATCAATCACAACGCCGACATTCTTGAAAACCATCTTGTCGGCGGCGTCCATGTTCACAAGCAGGAGACGCCTTCAACCACATGGGTGGTCAAACATTTTCTCGGTTCACGCCGACCGCTCATTGAAACTTACGACGCGGCTGGCAACCGGATCGGTCACAGTGTCAACCGTGATACTCAAACATTTGACTCATGTGACGTTACATTTGCGATCCCGATGTCCGGGGTTGCAATCATCAGATATTAAGCAGGCTTCGGACTGCGGAATTCAGACTTCCGAAAAGAGCGGCGAATGTCAACCCGGAAGCCCGAAGTCCGACACCTGAAGCCAAAACCGGAGGTTTTCTATGGCCATCACTTATCTTTCCGACATTGAACTGCCGCGTGACCCGGTGGAAGATTCCCATGCTTCGCGCAAGAAGTATGTGGATGACAAGACTGCCGCGAAACCGTCACTCGGCACGGGAACACCTG
>WRMR01000324.1 GCA_009776995.1 Planctomycetaceae bacterium
CGGATGATCAGCGACGAATGGCTGAGTTATATGCCAGCGGTCGGACATGTCGAAATATCGCCGATTCATTTGGATGTTCTCGCTCAAGTGTATCGCAAACGCTCAAAAAACTTGGCGTGAAAAAGCGTTCCAACGGAATCAGAATTCCAATAGAAAAACATCCGCAGATTATCCAACTCTATCAAGCAGGCAAGTCGTGCAATGAGATTACCGCCACATCCAAATTGCCCGCAATTTACCTTGGTGTCTTCGTCAGAGAAAAACGGGTTGCCACGAAATCTCGCGTAAAGAAAAAACAGCCAGTCAAAAAGAAGGCCAAACGCCCACCCGAAAAACCGGCTACCAAGCAAAGGATGCTTGATTTTCGTGATTAAAAGAGTCTTGTTTTCACGCAATCATTACATCCGTCGAGCATGGCATATTGCAGGTTTGCGTCTGATTGACGCACCTTGCTGAATATGTTAGAATGGTATCCAAAGGAGGGTGGGGTTAACCGTTTCTCATTCACTCTGACTTGGTGTTCATTGGTTATGAAAAAACTGATTGTTTTTCTGTCTTGCCAACGTTGTGGTTCAAGTTTCACGGCCAGGTATTTTCATCATTTGGGAATGTCGCTTGGCCCTTTCGAGATGTTCCTAGGGGCTCCTGATCAACCGCTCGGTTATTGCGAGGCCATCCCGATCTGCGATATCGACCATCAATTCCACATCGTCGCGTATGGATTTCGAGAGGACACGCTGGACTATCACCTTGCAGGCCACATCATGAAAAATCGTGACATCCTCATGCCGGGAATATCACAAATTCCTTATGAGTGGCTGGAAGAGGGAAAGAATGTTTTGGAAAGTTTGATATGTTCATCGGACTTGACTGGATTCAAACATCCCGTCGTTTTGCTGTTTTGGTTTTACTGGGATTACCTGCTTTCACAATTTCATGGTCTCGGCATTCACTTGATTTTTTTGATTCGTCCGCCTTCTGCAATTGCATCCAGTTATGCGAGGCGATTCAGCCAACCGAAAGCGTTGTGTGATTTGATTGAAGTCTATTTTGTCAATCAGCTTCGTCTTTATCATTCCTGGCAAGGCAAGAAGAACCTTATCCGTTTCACGGGCGTTTTTTTTCAGCATGACTTTGAACAAGCAGTACAAGGTTGCGGCCTGACTTGGGACAGCGGGCTTTTTTCCCAATTGTACGACGCTTCGACGACATGCGACAAGACCATCAAGCTTGACCATCCTGTCCAACGGCGATACCGTGAATTGGCCTCGCTTGTTGGATAAACTGCACGTTCGCCATTTTTTCAAAGGGCATTGTCATGGACATCAAATCAAACCGGGACGTTTCCGTTTGGCAGGTTCCTCATCCGAGCGGGCATGCTGAGGGTGTGGAAACGATTTTTCAGGAAGGTTTGAGATTTCACCGACAGGGCGATCTGGTACAAGCCGCGCTCTATTATCGACAGGTTTTGTCCCAGACTCCTGTTCATGCGGATGCGTGGCACTTTTTGGGTGTGGTTACCATGCATCAACGCGACTACCCGACGGCACGGATTTATTTTGAAAAATCGCTTGCATTGTGTGACACCAAGGCTGTTTACTTCAACAATTACGGGGTTGTACTCGACCAGCTGAAATGTCCTCATGAATCCCAAGCGGCCTACCAAATGGCCTTGGATTTAAATCCGAATTATGCGGATGCCTGGTCGAATTTGGGTCGGTTACTTGCGGATCAGAAGCACTATGCGGGTGCGGAAAAAGCGTTGCTCAACGCCGTCCGCCTCGAACCAAACCACCCGGATGCCAATCTGCATCTTATCGACTTTTTCCGTGCCACTCACCGGGAGAATGATGCAATTTATTTATGCAGGAACTTGTTGAAAACCCACCCCGATCCTGTCAAGGTCAAGATCAAACTCGGCGACCTTCTGCTCCATGCGGGGCGTTACGGCGACGCCCTGCCCGTTTTTCAGGAGCTTGAGTGCATTGTGCCCGACCATTTCAACGTGCAGTACGGTTTGGGACAGATTTATGCGGAACTGGATCAGATGGCGACGAGCAAAACGACGTTTCAACGACTTGCCATCCTTCACAGCGACCTGCCGCTACTCCGGTGGAAGCATCTCAACTATTGCCCGGCGATTTTCGGGAACACGGCTTCCGTGGAACGGTATTGGAACTTTTTGCATTGCGAACTGGACGAGCTTCTTGAGAAACAAGTCGTGATCGATTGGAGGTCTTCCGGACATGACCACTTATGGCCGTCGTTCCATCTTGCCCATCATGGAAAAAGCTGTCGCGGCCTGCGTGAAAAGTTTTCGGCGGTTTATGCACGAGCCTTTCCGCACCGGCGGCTGAAATCTGTGTCCAAGCCGAGAATTCGAATCGGTTTTGTCACTTCGCGCGGCAACGAAGACGGCTTGTTACGCGGTACGGCGGGTATCATCAAGCGGCTTGATCCGGAACGATTCGAGTCGCTTGTTTTTTGTTTTTCCTCATCAGTGAAACATTGCCGTCATGCTTTGCCGGACGAGCGAATCGGTATTATTGCGATGCCGGATCATTTCGAGCAAGCCTCCCAAGTCGTGCGTGAATCAGGTTGCGACATTCTTTATTACTGGAAGGTCGAACCGGGAACATGGAATCCGTTCCTTGCCATGACGCGACCGGCTCCTGTTCAATGCACGTCCTGGGGAACGCTTGGCACAAGCGGTATTGACGCCCTTGATTACTATTTGACCTCGCCGTTCATGGAACCGGAAGACATTGATGTTTCACCGCATTATACGGAGCAGGTTGAGATGCTGGCCACGTTTCCGATGTTCGAGCCGCGAAATGACATTCCGAAAAACGTGTCTCGCGATGAATTTGGTCTTCCGCGAAACGGCGCGATTTATTTTTGTCCGCATCGCATCTCCAAATATCATCCTTCCTTTGACGAGCTTTTGAGACGTGTCCTTGATTGTGACCCGAACGGCCATCTTTTGTTGAAAATTCATTCTTCCGAATCGACGGCGGCGCAACAGCTGAAGTGTCGCATGACCCAAATGCTTGGCAAATCGTTGATGCGGCGCGTGATATTTTTGGGCAAACTCTCTTGTGATCAATACCAACGATTGTTTTCACTGGCAACCGCCGTACTGGACTCGCCTGTTTTTACCGGAGGTTACACGGCTTACGACGCATTTTCCTACGGTGTTCCGATGGTGACGATGCCAGGAACGGTCGGCGTGCAGGCGTTTACTTCCGGTTTTTATCGCAAGATGGACATGTGCGAAATGGCCGCACATTCTCCGGAACAATATGTGGAAATGGCGATACGCCTTGGAACGGATCGGGATTTCCACGAAGCGGTTTCAAGGAAAATTCTGGAACGCTGTGACGTGTTGTTTAACGAAGAATTGGCCGTTCGTGAGTTCGAGCGTTTCTTTGAGAAGGCAATTCAAAAGGAGTGTGAACGATGAATCGCGATTCGATGATCTACGTCGCCGGCCACACCGGTCTGGTTGGGTCGGCTATCGTGCGAAGTCTGGAAACAAAGGGTTACCGGCACATTCTCACACGTTCGCGAGATGAAGTTGATTTGATGTCTCAGGAACAAACGCGCCGGTTTTTTGTCGACAATCCCATTGAGTACGTGTTTCTTGCCGCCGCGAAGGTCGGCGGAATCATGGCCAACAGTACGCAGCAGGGCGATTTCATTTATGAAAACCTTGTCATTGCGATGAATGTCATCCGTGCGGCCCAAGAGTTCGGTGCTAAAAAATTGCTCAATCTCGGTTCGTCGTGTATTTATCCGCGACAAGCCCCGCAACCGATCAGGGAAGAGTATTTGCTGTCCGGCCCCTTGGAGCCGACGAACGAAGGTTACGCGATTGCAAAGATTGCGGCCTTGAAGATGTGCCGTTACTTCAACGAGCAATACGGCACGAATTTTCTTTCGGTCATGCCGACAAACCTTTACGGGCCGGGCGATTCCCATGATTTGAAAAACTCGCATGTCTTGCCGGGGTTGATCCGGAAATTTCATCTTGGAAAACTACTGGCAGAAGGCAGGCGTGAAGCAATCGCGGCTGATATCAACCGCCATGAACCCGGTCAATGTTCAACGTTTTCAGAATGCCTTGAATGGTTGCGAAACCACGGTATTACGAAAGACGCAATCACACTTTGGGGATCGGGGCAGCCTCGTCGCGAGTTTTTGCATGTTGACGACCTGGCGGAAGCAACGGTTTTTCTCATGAAACATTACAACGCGAATGACATCGGCGAGGTTATCAATATCGGCGTGGGGGAGGATATTTCGATTTGTGAACTCGCAGTCATGATCAGGGAGGCCGTCGGTTATGCAGGCAAAATCACATGGGATTCAACAAAGCCTGATGGGATGCCGCGCAAACTGCTGGATGTTTCACGTATCCGCAAGCTCGGCTGGCAGCCAACCGTTCCTCTTGCTGAAGGCATTGCATGTTCGTATCAAAGCTATTTGATTTTCGGTGCATTTCGCTGATTCCGAATCGACAAACGGGATGGCGGAACAGCTTGTACAATTGTTCCACCACGATGAATGTTGCGCTCCCTCGAGTCGTTCAGACAAAGATATTCGCGAGCAGACGCCTCCTACTGTCCATGCCAACCCTTGTTCTGAGATAAAATCCAGAGGCGACACTTTGTCACGTTTGCCTAACTTGTCTATTTTACTGTCTTCATTCTGGAAATTAATAAAAATAATGAAAAAACGGGAACTTTTGTGGCAACCCCATTGCTTTTATCGCTACAGTTTATTATTTTGGATGAATCATGGAATGTTTGAGGGGGAAAAGTGAGGGGCAAATTTCACTTCGTTGATGATTTTCAAAACTTATGGCCGGAAATCATTGCTTTCTTGAGTCTCCTTAGTTTTCTCCAAGAGCATTGCCATGAAAACACTTGTCAGCCCGGCATTTTGATGATTTGCTTTTACGTCCTGTGATAATCGACCAAATTCCGCCATTTGATGTTGTCGGTTTTTTTGGAGAGATGCCATGAGTACGAATGCTGTTGTTTTCGCAAAAGATTCGGAAGAGTGCCAAGCCAAGCCATCCCCCCACGTCCTTGATTTGTTCTTGTCACAGGGAGTTGTTTCCGGTTCTGCGGTTCCCGATGTGGAAGTGTCATTTCAGCAAGGTTTGTTTTTTCACCGACAAGGCGATTTAAGCCGTGCCGCCGCGTTTTATCGACAGGTTCTGACTTGCCGCCCCTCTCATGCGGAAGCGTGGTGTCATTGGGGAATATTGGCACTAACCGGCCGGAACTATCCGGAGGCACTGGAGCGATTCCGACGCGCCATTTCTTTATGTGACACCAATCCGATTTTCTTCAATCATTACGGTATCGTCCTCCAATCTCTCAGGCATTATCAGGAAGCCAAAGAAGCGTTTGAAACTGCACTAACCCTGAATCCGGATTACGCGGATGCTTGGGCGAATATCGGACAGGTGATGTTGAGCCTGAAACAGGATCAGAATAATATTGAACACGCTTTCCGGCAGGCGATCCGGCTTGAACCGCACCATGCCGATGCTCATTATTTTCTTGCAACGCTCCTGCTGATTCAGGAAAAAAACGGGGAGGCACTCACGCATCTTGAACAGGCCGTCGCTCATTGCAAGACAAAGCCGGATTATTTTTATACTTACGGCATTGCCCTGAAGAAAACAAGACGCTTTGATGAATCTCTTGCCGCACTGGAAGCAGTCATTCACCTTGATCCGAATTCCGGGGAAACATGGTGGCAAATTGCCTTGTTACTCCATGACCTTGGACGTCCGCCCGGTCCGGTCGAACAGGCACTTGCCAACGTTCTTCGACTTCAATCAAATCACGGCGGCGCGGTGTCTTTATTGGCCGATGTTCGCCGGAAAC
>WRMR01000325.1 GCA_009776995.1 Planctomycetaceae bacterium
CGGTGCTTTTTCCTTTTGTGTGATCCCTGAGCGGTTTTGCGCGTCTTGAATCGTTTCTCGATTTTGCTTTTTGACGTTCGGTTGTGCCGGACAAATTCAACATCAATATTTACCCCTTTGGAGAATGATCAATGTCACGCGACTTTTCCATCAAAACCATGTTTCACACCACACCGTGCGACGCATTCAAGGCATTTTTTGCCGCGCTCGGTATTGAAGTCCCAACAAAGGAATGGAATTATCGCAGGATGCAAGACGTCATTATCATGGACTCGTTTTTCAAATCCCTACCAGTCGATCAGCGTCAAACGATCAACGCGATCCTTCGTGACATTCACCGCCTTGCCTGTCCAGACGGCATGGATGCGATCAACGAAGCAACCGAGATGCTACACCATGAGCCGCTTGTCCTCGGCGAAATACGGGAGGTCAACGACTATGCCCGTGCGATGATGACCTGGGTGGTCAACGTCGATATATTCCGGCAAGCCCTCACGCTGCTCCAACTCAAGCAACTGTCGTGGTGGCGCAAAAGACGACACTTGCCGAAGAAAACCCCGGTTTTCACCGAAAGTGTCAAGCAAAATTTCGAGCGGGAACTCGAAAATCTGTTCACAAATCGCCAGAGTCGCGGCTACGTTTGCACGATTGAAATGCTCGACATGGGAAACGGAATGTTTTACTTTTTCGCACACCCGGACGATTACCCGACGTCGATTTTGCGGCACGATGAATCGCGGGAATTGATGCCGCAAATCCTGTTGAAAACCTTTGAGGTCATTTTTGCGTATGACAGCAAGCGCGGAACGCTTGAGGTCTGCGGTCGGGTGTCGGCACAGATCAAGAAGCAGCTTGAAGAGATATTCATCGCAACGGTGTTTGAATCCGAAGCGTGTGGGCATGAAGAGCGGGTTTACGAGCTTTCGGTACTCAAAAACATTCACTTTGAGCCCTACACCGACCGTGAGGATCATGTGTATGCCGAGGTTAAAGCGATCCTGTTGCGCAACAATTCCGGATTCCAAAACTGGTTCAATGCGGGACAATCGAATCATCTTTATGAGGAAATTCGCGGGAGTGCGGCATTGCGAACGCTCCTTGCCGAAGCAGCGGAAATCGAAGAGGCAAAGATACGTTTTCTGTTTCTGCCCAAAGGGGATCGTCAATATACCAGCGTAACCTTTGAGATCGGTGCTCCATCCAAGAATACGATTCGCAACTTACCACAGGAATTCATTGACATCATTAACAAACACCTTGAACGATGGGGGATCGAACATCATGCAAAAGTTATGGAAATGCATTCTTGATTATTGCGATTGGCGAAAACCGGAAGTAATCGCTTACCTTTTGCCCGGCATAGACCTTGAACTGGGAGAACGTCTCGGTTTGCTGACCCCGATGACGCAGACGGAAGGCTTATTCTGTCGTGAACCGTGTGGGGGCGAAAGTTTGCTCAGCAGCTTCAGGGATAAGGATGGAAGTACCGGCTATGGCATCCTTTGCAGCGAATGTGGCGCGACTCGTATTGATGTGTCCGAGTTGAGACGTTGGCGAATTCATGCTGCGGAGTTGGGACGTCTTTTTGCGAAGGCGGCGAAAATTCAGGGAGAGATGACGCCGATCATTGATGACCAGGCATGGCATTTGGGACGGCGGGGGAACCACCCTTACATTTTTGTCCGTTTTGCAGGTGACTATCAGTTCATTGCTCTGGTCGCGCTTTTGAAACAACATCCCAAGGCAACCGTTGTCACATCCACCAGCAAATTCATGACGGAACTGCAAAACCAATTACCCAACCGGGTTATCGCATTGGAATTGTCAGCAACGCTTCAGGAGGATGGCACAATGACAATCGATGAGTCCGCGTTCGAGGACATTCAAAATGAATCCGCCAAAAATCCACGCAAACGTCGCGGAGAGCGAACGGCGAAGATTGAACTGTGCGAACGTGCCATGAAGGAACATGTTTTTGCCGCCTATGATTATATGCTCGACACTGCCAATCGCGGCGAGATCAAACTCTTGCCACGACCTTCGCAGGAGATGCTCGGAAAGCTCACCAATATGCACCAACGGGAGGTCTCCCGTTGCCTGAAAGATAAAGAAGCCAAAATTCTAAGGCTACTTTGGGAACAATCCAACACGCTGGTGGGGATTGAGTCGCTGGCCCGTACCTTCCGTCGATAATCTCATTTGAATTCTGTTGAAAGCTCATGCCTTCGTTGGTGTGGGCTTTTTTTGTTGCGCTGATTCTAAAACAGACATTTTCTCGTTGCCCAATGTGATTCCAATCTAGCAATTTCGACATGAATTACGTGACAAATTTATGTTAATCTGGGCAATTACTCATTTATGGCGTTTTCGTGAGTATGAGTAAAATTTTTTTGAAATTTTATCTCCTTTAATATCAACATGTTGCGCTTACTCACTTTTTCGAGTGGCGTTTTAGTGTCTAAACGCCTTTTAGTGTCAGGCACGCTCGGACGTTATGAGTGGCCAGAAAACAATGAAAACCATGACACAAATGAAGGAACACGACATGCAACACCACGAATTCACGATTGATATGTGTTACGCCACTATCGATCTTCACCTCTCAAAACTTCCGGCGAAATTTCAGCGCGACCGGGAGGATTTACGGCAGGACATCATGCTCGCCGTCATGGAGCGGGCGGTAACGTTTGATCCGTCGCTCGCATCCTGGGCAACATTTCAAGACCGGTTGATCGAAGCATACCTCGAAAACCATCTCTTGGGTCAACGGTGGAACAAAAACCGGTTGCCGGAAAGTCTGGAGGAAATCGACGAGTCCGAACCGCAGCGCATTCCCAAAACCAACGACGTGCATTCATGGGAAATTAATCTGCATGAGCAGGCGGTCTTTTTCGGCGAAGTGCAGGACGCCATCGACACACTGCCGCTGCGTCTTCGTGATTGTGCCGAATGCCTCAAGCATTATTCGCCTGCGGAAACGGCGAAAATACTTGGCATTTCGCCGAGTGCCGTGCATCGCGACATGCAACGAATTCAAAAGATTTTTGTGAAGGCGAACATTCACCCAAATCATTTTGAGGAATTTTGACAAAAAGAAAATTTTGTTTGCGATATTTTTGGCCTACGCCGCTATGTCATAGATGTCAGCAGCAATCCCCATCACATTTTTTTACGGAGCAAAACCATGTCCCTCATCGACCTTACCATTTTGAAAGACGAACCCGCCGAAGTTTATCATGCCAAAGCGAACGAGTATTTGTCGAGTCACCAATTGAACGAGTTTATGCAGTGCCCGTTTCTTTATCAGAAACGACGCGCCGGACTGATCGACACGCAAGAACCTTCAGCCTTCCTGATTGGCCGGGCAGCACACACGCGCATCCTCGAAGGCATCGAGGCTTATGAGTCGCAATATGCCATCGGCGGCCCGATCAACCCATCCACCGGCAAGCCTTACGGCAATACAACCAAGAAATTTCTCGAATGGCAGGAGATGCAGCAAAAGCCGGTGCTTCCCATCGAGAAGGCCGAACTGATCGCCTCATTGTACTCCGGCGTTCAAATGAATCGTTACGCCTGTCAACTGCTGGAAAACGGCAAGGCGGAAGGCGTTGTGCGTGCCGAATACTGCGGCCTTCCTTGTCAGATTCGTATCGACTGGACGAACCCGGAACTGGGTATCGTTGACCTCAAAACCTGCGACAACCTGACGTGGTTTGAGTCCGACGCACGGCGGTTCGGCTATCAATACCAGTTTGCGTTTTACCAGAATGTCCTCGATCAAGTGATCGGCAGGATGGTTCCGGTTTATATCATCGCCGTCGAAAAACAGGAACCATATCGCTGCGGTGTCTGGCAGGTCAACAGTGAAACGCTCCTGCTTGCCCGTGCCGAAATTGAAGCGGCCATCGAACGACTCAAAGTCGCCAAAACCAGCGATCAATGGTCAACCGGCTACGAAGAACTACGCATCCTCAATATTGCATAGGAGACAGCAAATGTCACTTTTAGAAACGATTCACAGCGGGAAACGGCAACAGGCACCGCGACTTTTGATTTACGGCAGCGAAGGGATAGGAAAATCTCAGACCGCCGCCAATGCACCGAAACCCATTTTTGTTGCCACAGAGGACGGCCTTGATCAGATCGCTTGCGATTCCTTTCCGCTGGCTAAAACATTCAGCGAGGCGATGAACTGCTTTCATATTCTCGCGAATGAACAGCACGACTATCAAACGGTGGTGCTGGATTCCGGCGACTGGTTCGAGCGGCTCGTGTGGGATCAGGTCTGCAAGGACTTTGGCGTCAAGCACATTGAACGTGCCGATGGAGGTTTTCACAAAGGTTACAACCACGCCCTGACGTACTGGCGTCAACTGATCGACGTATTACGCCGGCTTCGTGAAGAGAAGGGAATGATTTCGATCATCCTTGCCCATGCGAAGATCGAGACCTTCACCGACCCGGAATCCTCGGCCTTCGACCGTTTCAGCCCGCGACTGCATAAATACGCCGCCGCCTATTTATGCGAGTGGTGCGACGCGATTTTGCTCGCCACCCGCGAGTTCAGTGCCGCAAAGGGCGACAAGAGCGGCGGCGGTCGTATCCTGCGTTGTACGCCCTCGGCGGTTGGTATTGCCAAGAACCGTTATGGTTTCCCCGACGTATTGCCGCTCGACTGGAACGCCATTTATCAAGCCATGATCGGAGGAACGCAAAGTGCAAAGTGCAAAACGCAAAGTTCAAAGTGTTTTTCACTCTGCGTTCTGAACTCTGCTCTCTGCGCTTACTCCACTTCTCCCTTCTCAACAACCTTCACGCCGCCGCGCGGAGTTGCTTTCTCCGTGTTATCAATGACGACTCGTTCGCCTTTGACAACGCGGTCGCTTTCGTTGCGAACGATGATTTCGCCGTCTTTGGTTCCGCGCAAGAGGGCTCGCATGTCACGCTCAACTTCCGGGATCGTCGGCTCTTCGGTCGTTCTGCGGGGGCGTCGCCAGAACGATTGCAGCAACTCAAACACCTGCCTTGCCCCCATGAGATTGCTCCGCGACGCCGCACGCACCGACGCATAATACGTATTCGCCATGCGAAACGCCTCATGGCTCGTGAGCAGCAACATGTCATTGACGACACGATCCGCCATGCGCAGCCACACCCGCAAATTCCGCATCGCCTCAATCTCACGCAGCCGCACTTTCAACATGTCCTGGAAGTCGGCGGCACCGGAGCTTCCCGCACTGAAATCCGAGCCGCTCACGAGAGCCGGCCAAAACTGCGGATAATCCGCCGCCACATCCGACACCTTGTCAATGTAACCATAACGCCGCACACCCGAACCAAGCAGCCGCCTCCGTTCGGACGGCGTCAACACGGTATGATCGAGTTGCGGAATGAGCGTCGAAGTCTTTTGAAACAGCGTTTGCATTTCGTCAAGCCAGTTTTGCAACTGTGTCGCGGTGTCGCCGTCCGGCACGATTCCCGTCATCGCCGTCATCGCAACGGAGAAAGGGGAGTCGAGATAAATGCCGGTGCCGGTGGCCTTGACACTGACGTAATACGTCGTGTTCGCCTGAAGTCCGTTCAGCGTGACTTCCGTAAGCGTTTCATCGACGGAGACCGTGTTCACGTTGGTTGCGAAGCTCTCATCGGTCGAATACCTGACGACATACCCGCCCGCGTTGGTCACGGGAGCCCATGTCACGCGCATGAAACTGGAACCGATGGCCGTCACGTTTTCGATGACCGGAGTCGCCAGCGGAGGACCAACTTTGGGAAGCGCAGAATGCAGAGAGCAGAGCGCAGAGTGATTTTGATTTCCATCTTTACTCTGCACTTCGCGCTTACTCTGATCTCTGCTCTCTGAACTCTGCTCTCTGCGCTGACTCTGCACTCTGA
>WRMR01000326.1 GCA_009776995.1 Planctomycetaceae bacterium
CGATTCACAACGACGATGCCATGACTCGACTTCAATCAAGCACGGAAAATGTTCTTTGCCCGAACGAAGGTCAAAAAACAAAATCGACACTCATGTCGGGATAATTCAAAAATCGGGATAAGACTTTCTACAAGGTCTTGAGAAGGTCGGCATTATCGGCTTTCTGTCGGCGGTCATGATCTGGCTAATCTGGGAGCGGCGGTTCTTCATGCTGAGAACCACGTCGCAGATCACGTCGCTGGAAAACCGCATGTCCGGTCTTGAAACGAATATCGCAAGCGGCGACGAGCGCATCATCAATTTGCTCAACGCACAGCTCGAAACCTTGAAAGAGATCAAGCAAGGCCAACATGAGAACTTTGCCCGCATGTGGACGCTAACGATGAGCAATAACAAGCCCAGGGAGCCAAAGAAAAATGAGCCTGCCAATCCAAATGGCTGACGCCGTTTTGCAGAAGATCAAAGAGGCGTTTCCTGGCGTCCAGTCCGAGCGTCGTTATGTGCCTTCGCTGGAACTCAAGGACACGAAAGAAACACGTATCATCGTCGTCCCGAAAGACATCAGCTACGAACGGGCAAGCCGCTCGCATAACAATGTGCAGGTGGCCGTTGATGTTGCTGTGATGCGGAAGTTTCAAAAAGGCGATGCCGCAGAGCTTGACCCGCTCTGCGATCTCGTTGAGTCAATACTGAAACTGTTTGACAGCAAGCCACTGGGCGATGCCCTTTGTTTCAAGGCACAAAACGTCCCGATCTATGCCCAAGAACATTATGACAAGTGGCGGCAATTCACGAGTTTGATTACGCTGACATTTCTTTGTGTTGAAAGCATCTCGCCATGATCAAGTATCGTGCCAAAACGAAGATGAACACGCAAAAGGTCAAACGCGCCGCCGGTCGCGCTGAAATCAAGACGTACCAGCAGGCCGGGCGCATGATCTATCGCATCGCCCGTAACTCGATCCGGCGCAAGAAGAATAGAAATGCGCATTCCAAGCCGGGGACACCGCCGTTCACACATACCGGCGCACTCAAGCGATCCATTCGCTTTGCGGCAACAGACAAGGATGTAGTGGTCGGTGCAACACTTTCTGAAATCGGGATGGTCGCCAACTTGCACGAGTTCGGCGGCACACCGAAAAAGAAGAAGCGAACAACGAAGTTTCGTAACAACTGGAAACTCCAAATCGGTGGACACGGCCCCATTGAAATCGGCCCACCGCGCTGGGTGAAACGCAGCGGTCATCGCAGGGAACTCTCGCGGGTTTACTTTGCCAAGCTGACCACAGCAAGTATGGTGGCCAAGTCAAAAGCCATTGCCGCTGACGCCGAGGCCATGCTGATCGCCGAACGACTGGAAGACGACGAGTTGATTGCCGCTGTCTATGGCGACAATCCCAAGTACCCGCCACGCCCCTTCATGGGCCCGGCACTGATCAAAGCACAACCGTATCTGCCGGTAAACTGGCGGAGTTCAATCAAACAATAGGCTTCGGACTTCCGGCTTCAGACTTCAGGATTTTTTGTTCCTGAAGCCCGAAGTCCGAAGCCTGAAGCCAAAAATCGGAAAGATTTTTTTATGGCCAAAATTCCATTAGGTTATCAGGCGAAAGCCTACATCAACACGTCAACGACAACTACACCGACTTGGACGGAAATCGACATTATCCGTAACGTCACACTCAATCTTGAAAAAGGTGAGGCCGATGTGACAACGCGAGGCGCGAAAGGCTGGAAGGAGGTGTTACCGACGCTCAAGGAGGCAACTATTGATACAGAAACGGTTTGGGACACGGAGAACACTTTGTTTGCCAAACTCCTTGATGCGTTTTTGAACGACACTAACCTTGAATTTCTCTTTCTCGATGGTGAAGTCACTGCGACTGGTTCGCAAGGATTACGTGCCGTATGCGGTATCTTCAAGTTCTCGCGGGACGAACAGCTTGACGGTGCGCTGATTGCCAACGTATCGCTCAAACCAACGTATGGTGCGGTCAAACCGTCGTGGTTCACCGTGACAACCGGAACGCCGTAAGGCATTTGACTTTCAATTACCAATAGTACAAGGATTACGACATGAAATTTTTCAAAGACATCAAAGGCGAATCGTGGGAAATCACGATCAACGTTGCGGCGATCAAAAAAGTCCGCGACCTGCTCAACGCCGATTTGTTGGACACACGGACGATGTTGCCACGCTTGTTGGCTGACCCGATTTTTCTGGTTGACGTTTTGTATTGCCTGTGCAAACCGCAGGCGGATGCAAAGAACATCAGCGACGAACAATTCGGCGAAGGCATGGCGGGCGATTGTCTCGGCTTTGCCAAAAACACGCTCATTGAGGAACTCAAAAGTTTTTTCCCGAGCCCGGAGGAGCGGAACGCGGTCGACCGCTTGATCAAAAAGGGCAACGAAATGATCGGCCTCCTGCGCAAGAAGAGTCTCTTGAAACTCGAGCAGACGGACATGGACGCGAAGGCCGACGAGATTCTCAAACTTTTTGGCGAAACCTCTACGAACTCGCCGGAATCGCCGGAGTTGATCCCGGAAACCTCACCCTCCGTGAATTAGTCGCAATGGCCGACGGCAAACAGCGCGAGGCATGGAATCACACGGCGCACTTGCTGGCCATGATCGATAACCGCCTGACGTTCGGCAAACGCGACACGTCCAGCAAGCCCTCCGACTTCCACCCGTTTCTCTTGCGCGAAAAACGGAATAAGGATGACGACCTGTTACCCAATCCGCTTGGCATCCATGTTTTGAAAGTCTTTTTACCGAAAGAATCACAGTGATCCGTCCTTGTTTTCGTGGACGAATACTTCCTTGAGGACTTCGAGTTTCATTGTTTTCTCCTCAACCGTGGGAGCAAGAAAACCGCCTTCACCATATTCGTTCCAGGCATAAATGGTAAAAATTTTCTGAAGCTGTCCATTGTCCAGGCGAACTCCAAGATTGAAATTCGGGTTTTCCATGTCCGCTTTGAGTAATTGCAATTCCGTTTTCAATTGTTCCCGCGTGGGAAACTCGAAACGGGAACGTTGATCTCCCCACGGCTCGGCATTGAAGTTCAGCCCGAAATACGGAAGATACGGCAACGCATCCTCTCCGTGAACCTTGCGGGAATCACGCATGAATTCAGCCAGCACTTCGTAAGGGTGGTATTTGTTATCTTCACGAGGTTGCAAATCAAGCGGCAGTTCCATGTAGGTCGATGTGAAATCAAACAACTTGGCAATGCGCCCTTCGGCAATCGAAATTTGCTGATACGAACCGATACCGCCGCCGATCACCAGCTCGCCAAGTCCGGCGTCACGGGCAGCTTGTCGGAGCTGTTGCATACGTGCAATGCACTGGTCAAGGTTTTCACTGTTTTCAAACCAGTAATGGTGCCAACTATGAACCTTGAAGAGCGGTTTGCCGCCAACACGCAAGTAACTTGGGTGTTTCATTACTTCGACCCAGAACTTCACCGCCCAGTCCCAATCGGCCTGTTCCGTGACCTGGTATGGCGCGTGGTTGCAATACTCTATGGCAAACTGCATCCGGTCGGCATTTGGCGAGTTCATAAACTGCTCAAGGCCGACATTCAAAAATCGCGCATTGGCCTCGCGTTCCACCGTATTGTCAACCCCGTTGAAGTACCAGAGCATCAGGAAAAAATCGACGCCGTATTCGGAAGCGGCGATGATTTCACGATCCATTGTTTCCTGTTCGTTGTACTCACCAAGCAGCGGAACACGTCCCGGATATTTTTCACGCCAGTCTTTGCCGTCGGAACTGACCCACTTATTCGGGAGCGGCTTCCACCAACCGGCAAAATAATTCACGCCAACCAGGATACGATTCTCCGATGGGACAGGTGATTGAGTTTGATGTGCATTCTCTGCCAACGTGAATTGTGCTGAAAACAGTGAAAAAACAAGGAAAAGACAGCGAGAGTTTGGATTTGTGATCAACATCATTTCACCCACGATTATTACTCAAATTGAAACACCATGCCCAATCAAGGTGACATACGCGCCGGTCGCGCCTTCGTCGAGGTTTTTACCGACGACAGTAAACTGCAACAAGGCTTACTCGCCATCAACAAGCGCATGGACGCCTGGAGTCAGCAGCTCAGCGGCATGGGTATGAAGGCGATGGCGGTTGCCGGTGCGCTGTCGCTGCCGTTCATCACGGGCGCAAAGGTCTTTTCGAGCTTCGGCGACCAGATCGAAAAAATGACGTATCGCACCGGCATGGGCAGTGAAGCGTTGTCGGAAATCTCTTATGCCGCGCAAATCTGTGGGACGGACATCAAGTCGGTCGAGGTGGCTATCAAGGGCATGCAAAAAACGCTCTCCGGTGCCGCCGACGAACTGGGGAGTGCCGAAAAAAAACTCGCAAAATTGGGTTTGACTCTTGGCGACCTCGACGGTAAAAAACCGGAAGAGCAGTTTTTCATTCTGCTTGAGCAGTTGCGCAACATCAAGGACGAAAATATCCGAGCGGCAACGGCGTTGGCCATTTTCGGCAAATCCGGCACACAACTCTTGCCGATGGTTGCCGCCGGGAGTAAGGGCATTGCCGAATTGCGTGAGGAAGCCCGAAAACTCGGTATCTCGCTTTCGTTTGATGACGCCCAGTCCGCCGCAACGTTGACCGACGACCTGACCCGGCTGAAAACAGCGTTCATGGGCGTCAGTCTCGCCGTTGGTTCGGCGGTTGCACCGGCAATTCGCACCGTAACGCAGTTTTTCACCGATAACGTTGCCGCCGTCAGTGCATGGTTGCGCGAACATAAATCACTGGTCGTCATAGCCGGTCTTGCGGCGGTGGCCGTTGGTGCAATTGGCGTTTCGTTGTTGTCATTGGGCGGTATCCTGAAAATCACGAGCATCGGTGTTTATGGCTTGGCGGTGGCGTTCGGATTACTTCGCATGGCCATCCTCGCGCCGATTGGAATGATGGCGGCACTGGCCTCCGGCGCGGTGCTGTTTTCAACGCAAATCATCAAATCCACCATTTCACTCTTTGGCATGGTGCGCGGTCTCGGTATGTTTTCACGCATGGCAACGATGGCGGGTGCTGCCGCCGGAATACTGGCCAATCATCTGGCGACCGGATTATTCAATACGGCGGTGGCATTGCCGGGTGTCTTTTCGAGGATGCAAGGCGTGATCACTAAAACGTTTTCAAATATGATCGGCTTGCTTGGAAAACTCAACGGTGCCAACACATTACAACAAGGTTTCAACGGACTGCTCTTGTTTTTCGCGGCGATGCCGTCGCTCGTGCGCGGTTACGCAAACCGAACGGCGGTTTTCCTCAAAAGCAGCTTCCTTGCCGCCATTTCGTCCGTTAAATCGGGTTGGAATACGGTCATCGTTTCCGCGAAATCAGCTTGGGCGGCGACGGTTGCCGTCACGAAAACATCAGTTGCGACCATCATTGCCGGTACGAAAACGGGCTTTCTCGCGGTGGCGTCCAGCATCAAATCCGTCATTGTTGCCGCCAAAGGTTTTACTATGATGGCGGTCATTCAAAAATCATGGAACGCAACAATATTCGTAACCCAATCGTTGTTGCGAGGATTACGCGCCGGGTTAATGGCAATCACGTCGGTCAACATGGCGGGCATGTTATCGCAGGGTATTGCGGCGGTCGCGTTCCAATTATCGGTACTGGCAACAACGGCAATCCCGGCGGTGGTTTCTGCACTGGCCGGCATGGCGGCTTATGCACTGCCGGTGGTCATTGGTATCGGCGCGGCGGTCGCCGCCGGTGTTGCCTTATGGCAATATTTCGGTGATTCCATCAAGGCGGCGTTTCTCACGGCAATGGAATCGGCGAAGTGGTTTTTGGGTTGGATCGGCTCCGGCCTTCAAACCATGTACGGCGATTTTTCAAAATA
>WRMR01000327.1 GCA_009776995.1 Planctomycetaceae bacterium
GGCGAAACGAACATGCCAAGGGCATCCACTGGCAATTCACCACAGATGACGCACGAATCAAATTGGACTCCGTGTACCCGAAATTCCACTTCGATAACGAATGATTATATTTTTAGTCAACTTACAGTTTTAGCCTGGACAAGGCACTAGAGGTACGACCGAAGGCCGTAACCTTTGGTGTTGTTGGAACGGAATAGAAAAGCAGTCCTGAAAGGGCAAACAAAACAACCGGCAATGGATACCTTCATTTTGTTCAACACTTTCAGGGTTGCGAATATGCCTCATCAATGAACGCGGTCAAATCGCGCATCATTTTGAAGTAATCACGTTGTAAGGTCGAATGCGTGACCAGTTTTGCGCCGGTCAATTCGGCGGCTTTCTCAGCGGCGGAACGGTTAAACTCCGGTTGGACGAAAATGATGCGCACCTTGTCGTCCCGGGCAGTGCCAATCCAATCGGCCAGTGTGCGCGGCGTCGGCGACTTGCCATCGATTTCAATCGCTTTCTGCACCAGCCCGAATTCGTCGCAGAAATAGCCGTAGGTCGGGTGATAGACGTAAATCGTTTTCCCTTGTAACGGAGCGAGTTTCTCGCGGATTTCGGCCTGCAATTCAGTCAGGTCGGTTACGAACCGTTCACAATTCGTCTCATATTCCGCCTTGCCGTCCGGGTCGAGCGCAATGAGCGTGTCACGAATCGTTTCCGCCTGCCGCTTGACCTGTGCGGGACTGACCCAGACATGAGGATCGACGCCGTCAATGCCACAATCACAGCCCGACGTGTGGGTATGATAATCGTGATCGCCATCATCACCTTCGTGATCACTGTGTCTGTGCGGGTCGGCACGCCGCAAATCGAGGTTGGTCCGCGTATCGACAATTTGTAATTTCGGGGCGATGCTTGCGAGTTTCGGCAAGAGCGTCGTTTCCGCCGGGAAACCGACACGAAAAAACACGCGGCTACGGACAAGCTGTCTGATCTTGTCCGGCGTCGGCGTGTAGGTTTCCGGCTCGCGCCCGGCGGGAACCAACACCTCGACCGAAATGCGGTCGCCGCCGATGCGTTCGACAAAACAGGCCTGCGGGTCAATACTGACCACCACACGCAACCGACCGTCATCGGGTTCCGGTTGCCAAAAATAACGTACCGCCACCGCGAAGATCACAATCATCACGAGAACGTCGAAAAGAATGAAGGCCGCAAAGAGTTTTTGATTTCTGTTCATGTGAAGGTGGAATGCTTGATCGGGAGGTTTGAAATCCATGAGGTTTCATTCGATACGATGCAATATCAGGGCATTTTGCTCTACGACTGTGCAAAACAGGGCTTGCGCAAAAATAAGATGTTCGATTAATCAGAGCCGCGATGGTAACGGAGCGGTCATTCCGCTCGATGACTCTTGCGGCTTTGATTGAATTGGACAGGTGATGATTGTGCGACTCCCTGGATTTGGCCGGGACTACCTGCTCATAACCCGTTTGATGGATTCGATCAGCATGTCCATCGGGAATGGTTTGCGGAGATATTCGTCCACGCCGAGTTGTTCGGCGTATTCGCGGTGGCGGTTGCCTTCGTTGGCCGTGACCATGATAATGCGCGTCGGACGCTTTTCAAGTTGACGCAAGGTTTCGAGGACGAGGAAACCGCTCCGTTTTGGCATCATCATATCGAGGATCATCAGGTCGAACTGCTGACGCTCGGCCAGTGCCAACCCTTGGCTGCCATCCCGGGCGGTCGTGACCTGATAGCCGTTCGCCTCGAGGGCGATGCGCATCGACTCCAGAATTTCCGGGTCATCGTCAACCAAAAGAACATGGGTTTTCGCTTCTGCGATGGGTTGGGATGTCATGAATCTCTCCAAAAGTGCTGTCGAACCATGCAACACACAATGATAAAATATGAAAACACACACCAAGATACGTAGTTTACCACAAAATTCAAGTTTTCTACAAGTGCGATTTATACAAAATTTCCCAACTGTTCATAAGGGGGTTGGTAAAATAATTAAATTGATGAAAGAAGATAAAATGCGGGAAATAGTATTATTTCCTTGATGTTCGGTTTTGTCCAGATCGGAACTCACGGTGTCTTCCAATCCGAAACCTGAAGCCTCATCCAGTACAACGTAATCTCCGCAACGATTTCAGCATCCCAAGACTTGTACGAAAACCACCGGGTGATACACTGGAAAATGGATCTGTCAAACACGCTTCCCCAATGAAAAGGATGGTGATTTTTGGACAAGAAAGATAAAAAGAAAATGCAGGCGTATAATGCTCAGTTGCAACACAAAAAACAACAACTCGCCGGTGAAAAACGCCAGCCGGACGATCCTGCCGCCATCGTGCAACTCGAAAAGGAGATCGCTGAACTCGAAGCAAAAATCAAATTTCTGAAAAACGAAGGATGATGAAATTCTTGTACGGGGGCTTCAACTCAAGGTTTCTGTGGTATAATATCAATAGATTAAAATTTATCGATTAGCCATCACTCACTTTCTCGCAGTTGCACAGAAATCGTAAAGGTAATAATTGAAAAAAAAGCAATCTCTGCGGTCTCAGCGAGAAAATAATATAGCCTCATGCGAAAATATCGCCTCTTAACTCCCGGCCCGACGCAAATCCCGGAGCAATCGTTGCTTGCGTTGGCCAAACAGGTGACGCATCATCGCACAGATGAAGCTTCGGCCTTGTACCGGAGTGTTATTTCGGGTTTGCAACAGGTATTTTGCACAAAAAACGATATTTACCTGTTGACAGGTTCCGGCACGGCGGCAATGGAAGCGGCGGTTACGAATTTTGCTACACGGGGCGAAAAAATCCTTGTATTATCATCTGGCAAATTTTCCGAACGCTGGGCCGACGTCGCCCGCGCGTTTGGGATGGAACCAATTTTGTACGAATTACCTTGGGGCAAACGCTTTCATCCCGCCGAAGTCAAAAGGCTACTTAACGCAAACGATGACATTGTTGCGGTTTATGGCACTTTATGCGAAACCAGCACCGGCGTCGGACATGACATCGAAGGTATTGGATGTGTTGTTCGGGAAACAAACGCTCTTTTCGTTGTCGATGGCATTAGCGCAACCGGAGCAGTCGAATGTCGTTGCGACGACTGGGGAATCGACGTTTTGGTGGTCGGTTCGCAAAAGGCACTCATGGGGCTGCCCGGCACGGCAATGATTGCCGTCAGCGAAAAAGCCTGGAAAAAATGCGACAAGACGGAAAAACAGGCATTTTACTTCGACTTTGTGAAATACAAAAAGAACGACGCCGACTCGACCACGCCGTTTACAACGCCGAAATCGCAATTGGAGGTACTCGACCTCAACCTGAAACTGTTGCTTGAAGAAGGTATCACCACCGTTTGGACACGGACTGCCAAACTCGCCGCCGCAACCCGTGCCGGGTTCACCGCGATGGGTTTGCAATTGACAACGGCCTTTCCGTCCGACGCCATGACCGCCGCGTTCATTCCCGAATCCATTGACGCCAAGGCGTTTATGAAAACGCTTGAAAACCGTTTCGGCATCAAATTCGCCGGCGGTCAGGGTGATTGGAAAGGCAAGATTTTCCGCATGGCCCATTTCGGCCTGATCGACGAATGCGACGTACTCGGCATATTGTGTGCCGTCGAACTGACGCTCAACAGCCTCGGCTTTGCCGTCCCGTTCGGTACGGCGGCCTCGGCGGCGGAGATGGTTTTTTCAACAAATGACGCAGATTGTCGCAGATGGTGATTTAGTAAGGAACTGATTATGATTATAGGTATCGGTTTGCTTTTGATCGTTGCCGTGATGATTGGCATTCCCATTTTGGCACTGATGATCTGGTTGATTATCGGCGGCAAAGGCAGGGGACAGGAGTAGTACAAAGTTATCCAATCGATCTGCAACGCCGTGCGTGCGGTCACCGACCTGAAAGTGCTTGAAAAACTGACTATCCTTGCCGCCAAGTGCAAATCGCTTGACGAGTTTAATCAAGCGATAAAAACGAAGGTCAAGGGATAAGTAGGTGTCGAAAGTCATACTTCACAAGTGTAACATAGTTTGCAGCTTTTCAGCGGAATTGTTGGTTTGAAGTGACGAAAATGTCCTGCAATCCATTAGGATTGCATCGCTCGGTAGAAAACGATGTCACCACCACTTCATTGCATTCCTACGGAATGCAATGTGGGGAAGGACGATACTGTTTCTACAGAGCGACACATCCCTACGGGATGCAAACCAACGATTCCTGTGGAACCATTACGAAAATACCAACTTTCACAAGCATTTGGCTGAAATGACGCCATGACTTGAAATTTAAGGTGCCACAATGCTTTCCCATAACATTGTATTATTCGCAGTCAATACTTCTGAGCTTTATGGTCCATCCATTTTCAGCAGCATTATTGCCCTCGTATTACTTTTTGTATTGCCTCTTTGGTTGCTCTGCCGAAAACTCGGACTTAACCCATGGTTGAGTTTGCTTATTTTCGCACCGATTATCAATCTCGGTATTTTTTGGATTCTTTATCTCATTGTTGACAAGCGACGCAAATATTGATTCACAAACACCGGCGTCCAAGACGCACGGTTCAACTTTTGTTAAGAATAACCATTTTTTCCATTTTGAAACCATCACAATAAGGACAATACCATGCCAAGAATTGTTGTACTTGACCCACTTTCGGAAGACGGACTGAAACTGCTTGACGCGGCGGCCGGGATTGATTATGAAGAACGTATCGGTCTGAAAGGCGACGACCTGCGCAATGCGTTGCAGGAATTTGACGGTGCCATCTGCCGCAGCGGCGTCAAGATCACCGCTGAGATACTCGAAGGGAACACGCGGCTCAAGGCGATTGCCCGTGCCGGGGTTGGCGTTGATAACATCGACGTACCCACCGCGACGAAGCTGAACATCGTCGTCATGAACACGCCCGGCGGCAATACGCTTTCGACCGCAGAGCAAGCCTGGATGCTGCTCATGGCACTTTCGCGGAATGTTTACGCCGCATACCACAGCCTGGTCGAAGGCCGCTGGGACCGCAAAAAGTTCATGGGCAACCAGGTCACCGGCAAGACACTCGGCATTGTCGGTATGGGACGCATCGGTCAGGCGGTGGCGAAATTCGCGAAGGCGTTCGACATGAAAATTTACGCGCTCGATCCGTTCATCACCCCGGAAAAGGCGGCGGAATTCGGCGTCACGCTTGTCCATCACGTCCATGACATGTTGCCGCTGGTCGATTACCTGACCGTGCATACGCCGATCAATAATGAAACGCGCGGTCTGATCGGCAAGAAGGAAGTCGAAATGATCAAGCCGGGTGCGCGTCTCATCAACTGCGCCCGGGGCGGCATTTTTGAGATTGACGCACTTGTCGGAGGACTCAAATCCGGCAAACTCGGCGGCGTTGCGCTTGATGTTTATGAAAGCGAACCCTGTACGGACAACCCGCTCTTTGGAATGCCGAACGTTATTTGCTCACCACACCTCGGAGCGAGTACCGAAGAGGCGCAAACAAACGTTGCCATTGAGGCGGTCGAGCTTTTGATCGACTTCTTCACGACGAACACGATCCGCCAGTCGGTCAATTTTCCCTCGACCTGATTGTTTCAGTGCCGTGACGATTTCAGAGCCGCGACAGTAATGGAGCGGTTAAGGAGAGGATTTTCCGTTGGAGTCATCTTCCCGGTTCAACCGCTCCGTGACCGTCATGACTCTGATTGATCGAACATCTTTATTTCGCAAATCCTCACCACCCACAGGAGCCGACAGCCAACCATGTCAGATCAAAAGACGGAACAGAGCAAAGGTCTTCCGATGACCGCAAAGTGGGACCCGGAAAAGCTGGAACGTGAGAAGGCGGAACTTCGCGAACTTGCGGCGCAACCGTTTTTC
>WRMR01000328.1 GCA_009776995.1 Planctomycetaceae bacterium
TGATCACTGACATCAAAATTCGGGCGTTTGGGTTTGACTGACCGTTTCCCGAATTGGTTTTCCACGGCAAAACGCCCCATGTCATACATCAGTTTTGCATCCACTTTCGGACAAACCATGTCCGGTGCCACCGAAAGAGTGTTCTCCGACATGAATTGCGGGTCATCATTGAGGTAATCCTTGTATGTGGCAACATGTTCCGCATACATGGTTTTGAACCACTCTTCATTCGCACGGAGGGGCTCCGTTTCACCGGCCAAATCGGAATAATGCTCAACAATCTGTTGGATGGTATCCACCATTTCCAGAATAGAGGTTGGCAAGGGATTAGTCAGATGGTAAGTTTTTCCATGGGATTTCCGGTCCGTGAAAACCCGGGTAAAAATGGCACTCACCCAATCAACGGGCACGAAATTCTTGTATTCGTTGCCGGTCATCCCCAAGGAGAACAGCAACCGCCGGCCGCTTGTTTCCCCAAGTTTCAACCGGTTGACCAAATTGTGTGCCAACTTCAACACGGCATAGTAACCATGCCAGGTGCTTGTATAACACGTGGTGGAATCCCCGACGACGATCGAGGGACGATAAACGGTCAGCGAATCGATAAAGTCTGCGTTGCGAACCATTTGTTCCGATTCAAACTTGCTTTTTTCATAATCGTTGCGAAGTTTTTGGTTCACATCCAACATGGTTTCATCAAATCTGCCGCGATAGGAACCTGCAACATACGCCGTGGAAAAATGATGCAGGCAACGGATGTTGGCTACCCGGCAAAGATTAAGGACATGCCGGGTGCCTTCGATGTTTGTCGTCCAGGGCTCGGCATGACGATCTCCATAAAACGTCAGGCTGGCACCGCAATGAATGACGGATTGACAATGGCGGGACATCCAGTCCAGCCAGCCCGAATGCCAGGAGGCGTCTGTCAAATCGCCTTCAATGACCACCGGACGAGGCAGGACTTGTCCGGTTCTTTGTTCGAGGTTGGCAAGAATCGTTTCGATTCGTTGCCGCGCACTTTCCTTCCGCGTTGGCCGGACCAAAATCGCCAAACGGTGGCCACATCGCATAAGATCGTGAATCAGATACTCACCCAACAAACCGGTTCCACCGGTTAATAGGTGATAGGACTTACAGTCTGCGGTCACTCCGGACTGAGACTCGAAGGTAAGTGGAGTAGATATCATAACAATGATATGGATTCTAGGGCTGGTAACTTTGATTGCCAATAAAGCGGCCAGTTTTGTATTATATTTCTATATGTCGAAGTATTATAACCTTAATATTCTATCACCAAACTTACAAAATGTCCAGTTTCATGTTCAGCTAAATAATTGTTTTTTTTCTCTTGGTGTATTTGAAACTGTTGTTATATCAGAATTATATGGAAAAATTATTCTTTTAGTCGTATTTTTTTCATAGCATTTGTTCCAAATTGTTGTCAATGATAATAATTTTAATAATTTATGGTCTATAATCAAGAAACTGATGATTTGCGCAAACTGATCTTGTGTTACTGATTTTGCGTGATGATGCGGTGGATTGGATTAAAACGAACGGAAGGGAATCTCAGGTAAAATGAGACAGTTTATTGGATGAATTCACCATGCTTTTTCTCAAAAATCTTTGGATACTTCGGCAAAGATTCCTGCGTAACTTTTTCCGTCATCCATTGCAACTGCTACTGATCATTGCGGCTTTTGCTATTTTTCCGGTTCTCATTTTTTTCGCATCGGAAGCAAGAAAAAACGCATCGAATCAAGTCATTGACTGGCTTCCCGCCGGTTTGAAAGAAACTGAAGAGTTTTATGACTATCTGACGCACTTTCCCGAAGGGGAATTGCTCATGATTTCGTGGGACGGAGCAACACTGGATGACGGCCGGTTTGCCCAAATCGCAGAGCGACTGCTTGCGCCGGTGGACGCAGAACAAAACGCGTATTTCTCCAGGGTGATGACCAGCCGCAGTGTGCTTGATCTATTGACGGGCGAGCCGTTGTACTTGTCCGAAGAAGACGCCAAGTCGCGCATGCGGGGTTGGATGCTCGGCAAGAACGATCAGGACGCTTGTTTGGTTGCCATCATTTCTGGATATGGATCACTGCGTCGTCCCGAAACGATCGGCATGGTGTATGATGCGGTTCAGGAAATCACGAAACTCCCTTCTGAGCAGGTGCAAATCGCCGGGCCAAGCATCGACAGCGTTGCCATTGACAGCATCACAGCCGCTTCACAGCGGCAATTGTTGCCGCTTTTCCTGCTTTTGTGTTTGATCATGTTGCTGTTTTTCCTGAGACATTTCATCGCGGCGTTTTTTGTTTTTTTCATTGCCTCTACCAACAGCGAATTGGGACCGGCAATCATCCATTTGACCAAAGGACACATGGATTCCATTTCCATGCTGATCGGGTCGTTGGTTTACGCCCTCACCATTTCCGCCGGGATTTACCTGACCACCTATTACCGTGAAACACTCCGCGCACATCCCGTCCAACGCGCCACCCGGATTGCCATTCGCAAAGCCCTGCTTCCCTGCTTTTTATCGATGCTGACGACCGTACTTGGATTGGTCTCGCTCTGTAGCAGCAAGATGATCCCGATTTTCAATTTCGGAATGTATGCCGCCGTCACGTTGGTGGTGGGAACCGCCTGGCTTTTTGTGACCTTTGTAGCCGTGACACGCTTGTTTTCCTATCGGCGTTGGAGGTGGCTTGAACTGACACAACCCACCGCGACGTTCCAGCATCGCTTGCAGGGTTTTTGGCTCCAGGTGGCGGGACGTGTCAGGCAATCCAGGACATTCATCGTGGTTCTTGGCCTTCTCGTGGCCATCTTCTTTGCCTTCCAATTGCCGCAATTGAAAACGACCGTCACGTTCCACGGCATGTTTCCCGACAACGCCAAGGTGATTCGCGACTACAACACGCTTGAAGAACGTGTTGGGGGGTTGATCCCCATCGAAGTGGTGCTGGACATTCCTGCACAGTCGGATGGAAAAACGGCAATCCTCAATGAGCTTTGGCTGTTGCAGGACGTGGCAATGGCACTGGGGAACGAGCCGGGCATCGACACCGTGATTTCCGCCCTGAATTTCGCACCAAACCTGCCGACATGGGAGTCGTCCGTGATTCAGCGGGTTGTCTTCGAACGCAAACTGTCAAACCATGCAAAACTGTTTGAAGACATCCGGTTCCTTCACCTGATCAGGAATGAAGAGGGGAGCAGTGCAGGATCGCTTTGGCGTATGAGTTTGCGTATTCCTGCGTATGCGCATCTCGACTATGAACAAATGCTTTCCGGTCTTCGACAGCGACTCGACATTCTGATCGCCGGGGCCGAACAAAACGATTTGCACGGGGTCACTTACCTGGTGACAGGCGGGGTTCCATTGGTTCATCGGGCTCAGCAGCAATTGCTGGACGATTTGATCACAAGTTTCCTTTATGCGTTTGCGACGATCACATTGACAATGATCATCCTGTTGCGCGGTCTTGTGCAAGGGATAGTGGCGATGATTCCAAACGTTTTTCCCTGTGTGATCGTCTTCGGCATGATGGCATGGTTCGGTAAACCGATCGACATGGGGGCCATGATGACGGCCAGTGTCGCCATTGGGATTGCCGTGGATGGAACGCTGCACTTTATGACGTGGTTCCGGCGGGGGATTCAGAATGGGTTTTTGCATCATCAGGCTGTCACCTACGCCTATCAACACTGCGCAACGGCCATGACGCAAACGACGTTCATTTGCAGTTTCGGGATGCTGGTTTTCTGCATGAGCGGCTTTTTGCCCATTGCCAAGTTCGCGACGATGTTGTGTTTCCTCTTGTTGACGTCACTGATTGGCGGGCTGGTCCTTCTGCCAGCGTTGTTGTATGGCCCAATCGGAAAAATCTTTGAGCGAAAAAACAACACCGAAATGACAAGTTGGCAAATGGCACCGCACAAAGCGGAAGCGAATGACGGGCATGGCAACCGGGATCGTGAGCCGGAAATGCAGGTCTCTTGCCCATCATGAGGCGGGTCATTGATTTAGATCGAAAATCTAACGCAATCGACCTGTCGCTCCGATTTTATTCCAATTTTATTCCAAAATTTTCGTTGGAACCAAAAATCCTCTTGACTTCTTCCCAGGGATGAAAAATTTTAATACATGATTCATTTCAAAAAAACAGAAAGAGAACATGTGTTTTTAAAACTTGTCCCCTAAAGGAGCCACAGGTTCATGTTCGCACCGTTTTCCACGCTCGCATGGGGAAAAGTTGATCTTTTCCTGCCTCAATCTGAAAACGCGGACGTGACATCGCCCGGCAGGACGCTTACGAGTATGTGGCCGGTTACTGTTGCGGTAAGCGTTTTTTGAACAAGTCCTGACTCACGAATTGCGCAAAAACAATAGAAATTATGCGCAAAATTGTCTTTGCAGAGTAAATATTTTAACACTATAATGTGATTTGTAAGCTGAACGTTGGTGGAACGTCAGTTGGTGCCGGCACCATTGTCGATTCTGTATTCAACTTGGGTAAACCCTATTTCGTTATCAGGTTGGCAGTGGTATCTATAATACCCGACCAGAAAAGAAAGATTTACCATGATGAAAATTCCCGGACTTGTTGTTTTCATAAGCTCTATTATTCTGTATTCTCCCGCTTTCGGAGAACCTTCGGTTATTTCACTTGACGGAATCTGGACACTCCGTCACGATCCGGAGAACATCGGAAAAGCCGAGAGTTGGTGGGATTTTCCGGGCGACAAAGAGAGGCTTGTCGAAGTTCCTGTTCCCGGCACCGCGCAACTTGTCATGCCGGACAAACGGGGCGTTTTCTGGTACTACCGAACCTTTGCGGCTCCGGAAAATCCCCATCCGCAGGGACGCTATGTTCTTCGCTTATGGCAGGCCGATTATTACGCCGATGTCTGGCTCAATGGACAATTGCTCGGCAGTCACGAGGGCAGTGAAACGCCGTTCGAATTTGATGTGACAGAGGCGATTTCTCCCGGTGCCGTCAACAGGCTTGCCGTACGCATCGTCAATTCGATGGACTCTCCGATCGACGGAATCGTATTACGGGAAACCGCTCACCGCAATCGAACGCCGTGGATTTCCGCCGGAAGCGATGTGACGCAGGGAGGACTGACCGATTCCGTCGAACTGCTGATCGTTCCGGCGATTCGGGTCAAGGATATTTTCGTGCGTCCGAACTTCCATACCGGCGAAATTGCGGTACGAACGACGCTGGAAGGCCCTGTCGATCCCAGGCCGTTCATCGGCAAAAACGTTGCGGTGACCATTGACGTTGCGCCGGCCCTTGGTGGTGAAACACTCCTCCATCATGCGATGACGGTTGTATTTTCACCGGAAAATCCGGTCATCGAAATGACACTCCAACTCAACGGGTTTCGGCCGTGGGATGTGGATGATCCCTACATGTATCGGGTGAGCGTTCGAACACAACTCGAAGGCGAAAACGGCTTCAGTGAATTATCGACCCGATCCGGTTTCCGTGATTTTCGTTTTGAAAACGGGGCGTTCCGGCTCAATGGCCGTCGTATTTTTCTGAAATGCTCCCACTCCGGTGCGGATACGCCGATCGGTCTGCGAGTTCCGCTCGACCGGGAAATGCTCCGAAAAGACGTCATCTTCTGCAAAACGATGGGATTCAACGCGATCCGATACATCGCCGGAATGCCGCCGCGAATGCTCCTCGAACAGTGTGATGAGAACGGAATGCTCGTTTACAACGAATGTTTTGCAGCGTGGTGCATGGGTCTGTCAGATCATTTCGAACGCCGTTTCATCGACGCAACCCGTGAGATGATTTTGCGAGACCGTAATCATCCGAGTGTCGTCATTTGGGGACTCATCAACGAGATGAC
>WRMR01000329.1 GCA_009776995.1 Planctomycetaceae bacterium
CACGCCGGAAGGTGACGTGTAGGTGGAACACCCCGTGAAATTCATGGCGATATAAGCCGCCACGGACGGGAGCAGAAGCAGATACCCCGCTGCCAACAACCATGTTCCCGGCGAGAACCATCCGAACAGCCACAGCGCAAATACCGTCCAGCATAGTCCCAAAAGCCAGCCTTTCCATGAGAATGCCCTGCCGGGAATGACCGGTAACAGCACTGGAGTGAGAATCGTGCCAACGAGAACCACCCCAGAGTAAGCGATGAAATCGAGCAGACCGAATGTTTTTGCGGTGATCAGGTTCAGCAGGAACAACACTCCGAAAACGAGCAATGATTTTTTGGCGGCCATCACCAATTCGATGGGCGTCAGGACAAGCCTGTCCCGGAGCGAGAATTTCACTTCCCGCATTTTGCGTGTCGCACGAAAACTTGATGCGATAAACGCTTTGATATCACTTGCCCGTATTGGGCCGTAGGTGATGGCAAAACCCGTGCGTCGTACAACCTCGTGGGCACTCACACCGGACGCGCCGAGTTGCGGCACAATCAGCTTTCGGTGCGTTACGATGGTTGAAAGTTTCACCGTTTCCAGGCGATTCACCAATTCGTCCGTTCCAAACGTTCCTTTGCCCGCCGCGCACCAGACATTGATGCCTTTGGTGTCGAGAATCAGGAGCCAGCAGTCCAAGCCGAAAAGATTTTTTCGCAACGTATCGAACGTCAGCTTGTAATTCGCGCTCACCAGAACCGGTGAGTTACCGTCAGGCTTCCCCACGGCGTATAGCCCAGGCTCGACGCGATAGTTCATGCGTCCAATGTCCCACCGGGCTTTCCACGCACCGAGCGTGTCACGGAACGAAAGCGTCGTTGAAACGACCGGCACATTGACAGCGGTGTCCGAACAGCAACTCGTTTTTTTACAGCAACAACCCTGGCTCATTTGCATCACTCCCCGGCATCAGGATATAGAGATTTACTTTTTCATGTTGATATACGTGTTAATATGCGTATCACCGTGATCATGGCAAGTGGCACAATCCATTTTTGAAATGGCATCGGCCTGTGTTCCTTGGGAGCCGTGACAATCGAAACAGGTTGTCGTCGGTTGCGTCAATGGTGCAAAGGTACAAGTTTTATCGGCATAATAACGATTCAGCAATTCGGCGGTTTTGGCCACAATGTCGGCAGTCAAGCGACGGCAACGCTCCTCACGTTTCGGTGAAAACATCTTGGTATCGGCGGCTATTCGCCATCGCGTACTGGAAATGTGGCACAAGACCGATTCAGGCACAACGGTTTCCATTCTTGGAAATTCGTCATCTTTTGGCTTGTAGATCGGCAATTCCATTTGTTCGTAGTACGTGCAAAGCTCCTGAATCATTGCACTCCGCGAGGCGGCATCTTTGACGAACAGGCCAATCACCGCCGCCCCGCCATTGAACGCACCACAGGTCGAACCGATCCCGCCAACTCCGCCGCTACCATACCTCATCATGTGGAACGGGAATGTCATCATCACCGAAGCGGCCATTGGGTTGACGGTTTGTAGAATATCGGCAATGGTCGTCAACAAGGAACGAACAGCCGCTATCATACAGCCACCGTCCGGGTAAATTTCGTAGGCGAGATCGGCGGCCTTTGCCGGGTCGGTTTTCGCGTACTTCCAAAAGTCAATTTCAGCGGCCAAATCATCTGCCGCCTTGGTTTCACGGCCGATCAGCCCAAAACTCAAAAGCGTCCCGGCACCCAGCCCGGTCAACATTTCACGTCGCTTGATTGATTGCGTCATAATGATTCCTTCTCTTACGGGTTATCGGCAACACTCCTCAACAATGACATCTGTTTCGTCAATAGTCGCTGTGGTAAGCTCCCGCAATAGTTTTGTGGCCATTTTACTTCCCGGCTTGCTGATGGAATAGTACGTCCATTTGCCCTCTTTACGGGCGGTTACGATACCGCTGTCCACAAGAATTTTCATGTGGTGGGACAGTGTTGGCTGACTGACACTGACCTTTTCCAAAAGAACACAGGCACATTTTTCGCCGCTTTGTAAAAGCGACAAAACCATCAGCCGTGTTTCGTCACAAAAGGCTTTGAAAACTTTGGCGTTCTCAAAATGCGTTTTTTTCATTGATTGCCTCATATTCAATATTTTCGATATACTGGAGTATATACCACATATTGAAAAGCGTCAATGCGTCTTTTCAAAAATTTTTTTGGTTTGACGACAAGCTGTCAATCCCTGTTTGGCCTCCTCAAGAAACGCCAAATGCCCTGCCAATGGTCAATCGGCAGAGCGGTTTTCGATTGTCGGACGCAACCCACTTACGCCTTTTCGTCTTTCTTGGGCGTCAAGCCCGGCAGGGATTTGATGGCGTCGGCTTGTTCCTGGGCGTTAATGTGGGTGTAGATTTGCATGGTCAGTTTGATGTCGGAGTGTCGTGCCAGCATTTGGGCGGTCTTGGGCGCGACGTTGGCATAACTCAAGTTGGTTATGAACGTATGACGCAGGGCATGGAAGTCGGCAAATTTACCGTCGGTGGCTTGATACTTCAAAAAATCCGATGCGATTCGTTTTTTCTGTTCAGCCTCGTCGTCGGTTTCGGCGATCCAAATTTGTCGCGCCGCCATGAGATCGAAGGCCATCATATCCGATGTCTTGCGTTCAACGCCACAAGACGTTTCGGAAATGGGAAACAAAATCTCGTCGTCACTGGCAGGCTGACGTATCTCAAGCCACTTCTTGAAATGGTCGGTGATGTCCAAGTGTAAGACCATGCTGTCGTCACGTCGGCGTTTTGAATAATTGGCTCGCACGGTGATCATTGGCGTGTCGGTGTCGAGGCCAATGAAGTGCCGCAAGGTCAGGCTGCCCAATTCACCTTTGCGATAGCCTGTCCAAGCGGCCAAGAGATACAGCATCGCACGGTCATGACCGCTGATGCCTTCGACCGGCGGGCCGGTTTTCGCGGCCTCGTACATGCGGACGAATTCATCCATTGCAAGGGGCCGCCGATCATGGCGGCGATCAGTACGGGTGTTGAGAATCGTCAGGCTTTCAAGTGGGTTACGATACAGACGTTCGTTGAGCAACATCCACCGGGCAAAGCTCTTCATTGACCGCATGTAATGATTACAGGTTTCGAGCGAGGTGTTATTCTCGGTTCTTATGTCATTGATGAACGCTTCGACCTCGACGGTCTTGAGCTGCATCGCCGTCTTGATTTGCCGGTCATCCAACACTCGTTTGATACGTGCCAGCGTTTCATTGATATGCCGTGCAGTGTTGTTCTTGGCAAGCAGGTGTTGATGATAGGCTTCGAGATGCACCTGAATCGGCTTTTTCATTTCGATTTCAGTACCATCGGCGAGACCGGATTTTTCGCGTTCGACCTGCTGTACGAGTTCGCTAAGTCGCAGTTGGGCAGACTTCTTATCGGCGGCAAGTGGCAGGCGGCAGTCGACACCCTTTGCATCGCGATAACGCCCCCACCACATTTTTGATGGCACTTTCGTTTTCTCGCCGGTCTTGGGATCAGTGACGGTTTTCATTCTCTTGAAAATGTTGGCCATGATTTTTTCTCCTGAAAAATTTGGTTAAAGGAAACGGATACGTTGACTGACAGTCAGCCATGAAAACGCAAAGAAGGCAAGCCGTATGTCAAAGATTTTTGGTTGTTTTCGGCTCCCGATACACCCAGTCCAAGCGTTTTGGGCAGCCTGCCGAAATCCACGCTTCGACTTCCTTGAGCCTCCAATACTTCGCGCGCCCGATGGTGACGGACTGCGGTGTGTAGCCCATTGCGTCCCACAGCCGCCACGTCCGCTTGGAACAGCCACACAGGAGTGAGGCTTCGGCACCCGTGATCAAAAGACGCATATCGTCGGTGATTTGTAATGTCATGGTGGTCTCGAAAAATAAAGTGAATGGTGATTGCAGACGGCGAACGCCGTCGGCTGTTGAAGTGATGATGTTTGCAGATGCGCAAAGAGAAACGGCCTTGATGGTGAATCTTGGCCGTTGGGTGTTTGGGATGGTCAGTTTTAATGATTATCAACGGGGCTTGCCGTCCTCGTCGAAGTCTTCGGTATTCCAATGCCCGAAGTAGTAATCAAAGCTGTGGCCTTCGTCAGAAACGATGCTTCTGTTTTGAAATGCAGCGAAGCGTTTGTGGAAGGTGTCGAGACCTTCACACTTGGCCGCTTCTATTGCCTCACTGATAAAGGCGTATAAGACGGCCATGACTTTTGTGTTACCATCGTCTGAATACATGGCGAACTGGCGCGGAGTATAGCAGTAATTTTCATCAAGGCGATAAAATCCTTCGAGGATGGCACACGCCATTTCCTCACGAACAGCCGTATCGGTGATTTCGGGATACAACTGTGCAACCGCATCGCAACGGTTGAGGAGGTCGCGAAGTGTTTCGTTGAATGTTTGCATGGTTTTGGCTTTCTTGTTACTGGTAAAGTTAAACACGGATTAATAGTTTACCCAATGCCCGTCATTGCCGCAAGCCGGGACAAGCCCGGCAATTCGGCACAGTACAAGGTCTAACGCTCATCGTCAATACGAGGGAAATAGCATATTGTATCCAAGCCGAGATTGTCGTAGTGATATTGATGGCCTGTCTTGCGCTTGATCAGTTCCGCTACGGCGAAGCAAGCTCCCATCTCGCCATAAAACCCGATGCATTGTTTTCCGAACATTGAACGCCCGGAATATCCACGGTAGGGTTTCAAACCACGTTTCCTGGCGACACGGCAAATCTTGCTGATGAGTTGTTTGTTCGACATTTTCATTTCTCCATCGGAAGTTTGTTATTGTTGGCAAACACAATGCTTGCCTGTCACCGCCGCGAGCCGGGACAAGCCCGGCTATGAATGCAGACACATCGACCTCAATAGGCCAAGGCGTCGATTTCATTCAGATCATCTTCGCATGTCGGCCAGACGGTAACCATCCCTTTCCGGCTTGAAAAGAATTTGACGCCAAGCTCATAGACGCCAGCGTAGGTTTCATAACCTTTGGCCGTCCGATCCACGACTTCAAACAGCTTCATTTTGTTGATCAGAATCGTCATTGCCTTGCGTGCCCAGCCTTTGTTGGAATAGTAAGCGTTGCCGTTCATGGGAGTACCTTTCGTATGGGTTGGTTACGTTTGCAGGCGGTCACAACGTCCGCCTGTCACCACCGCGAGCCGGGACGTGCCCGGCTAAAACGATGCGGCTGGTTGATGTTGACCAGGTTCATTCGCTATACGCGCCGAAGAGTCCTTTCCCACCTTTGTAAAAACGTGACTCGCTACCTTTGCTTTTCACTTCCCGTTGTAGTGCCGAGGAGATCGTCAAATGCGGCGTCGCGCCTTTCAAATTCGGGCAGTAACGTTTTTCGATGATGATTTCGGTAATCTGCCTCACGGTTAAAGCGGTGCCGATCTCAACCAACACCTTATGTGCCGCATCGAGAGCCGAGAGGCCATCGTTTGGTTGCTTGGGCGTGGTGGCTTTCGCTTTCTTTCCCTTGGCTTTGGGTGTGCCGCCCGTTATTGCAATCGTCCTTGCCTTGCGGATGAACCGCTCGCAGTTGTTGACCTTGATGACCTTGTCGCTGGCGAGTAATCGGACGTTCCAGCCCTTTTCGGTGGCCTTGATGACTTCGCCCCGGACTTCGTTGCGGCCAAGTGTGATGAGGTAAACGTTGCCGGTGATGATACTTTTCGCTTGCATGATTCTAACCTTTCAAAAATGTGGTTTGGTGCCGCAAAATACGGCGTTTGTTGTATGTGTGACATGTTGCCATGAAAAGAAAATCAATCAAGCGCAGTATGTAAAAGTTTTGCAAAGTTTCTGCATCATTACCGACTCTGATAACACA
>WRMR01000330.1 GCA_009776995.1 Planctomycetaceae bacterium
GTCGGGCAGGCACCTGCCGCTCGAAACGACAGACGATTTACCCGATGCGGATGAGACGGTGGAGTTGTTGTTGCCAAAATTTACGTATTTCGGGTTCCAGTTTTTGCGAATTGAAGGGGCGGTGCTGAATTCGGACCGCACCGACGCGGACACGGCACTGCCGACGCTCGTGGCGGTCATGGCCGATTTCACGACGAGCAGTACCGAACAGGTGGGTACGTTCCGTTGCAGCAACACCCTGGTCAACGAGATTGACAAAATGATCGAGCGGTCGGTGCGGAGCAACCTGCAAAGTGTGCTGACCGATTGCCCGCACCGCGAAAAACTCGGCTGGCTCGAAGTCGCGCACCTGATGGGGCCGTCGATCATGTCGCGGTTTGACGTGCAAAATCTGTACCGCAAAATCTGCCGTGACACGACCGAATCGCAACTTGAAAACGGTCTCGTGCCGGATATCGCGCCGGAATACACGCGGTTTAGTGCCGGATTTTTCGAGTCGCCGGAATGGGGAAGTGCCTCTGTGCTGTTACCGAGCCAGTTGTTCCATACTTATGGCGACCGGCAGATCGTGCGGCAGCAGATGGAAACGATGGAGCGTTACGTCGATTACCTCGCCTCGACACGTAACGAACAGGGGCTCGTCAAAGCCGGCCTCGGCGACTGGTACGACTGGTCGCCCGAAAAAGGCCACGCCGGTTACTCGCAACACACGCCGGGAGAACTGACGGCAACGGCAATGTTGTATATGTGTGCAAATGCTTTGGCAGAATTTTATGATGTGGCGGATAGTACAATTGATCGATACTTGCAGTATTTTGAACTTGCCGATCAGGTAAGGGACGACTTTATCAAAGCTTATTACAAGCCTGATGGAACGGTCTCAACGGGATCGCAAGCCGCCCAAGCGATGGCCATTGCGGGGCTGTATTGGATCATCGATGCTGCGGAGGAGCAGTTGATCAAAAAATTATCCGAAGCCAACAATCGTCCCACGGTTGGTGAGGTGGTCTTTCGTTATCTCATCTCCGCATTGAGTGACATGAACCGCGATGACATTGTGTGGGACATCATCACCGGCACAAAGAAACCGGGTTATGGCTACATGTTGAAAGAACATGGCATGAAAACATTGTCGGAAACCTGGGATGGTCCAGGATCGTCGATGAACCATTGCATGTTCGGACATGCACAAGAGTGGTTTATGTGTAAGGTTGCGGGAATTGATTTGGCTTCAATTGACCTGGAACTGTCGCATACTGTAAGGATCTATCCTCGCCTTGTTGGTGTTGTCAGTGATTTGACTTCTGCAGAAGGAAGTTGGTTAGGGCCTTACGGCAAAATTGTTTCAACGTGGGAGATCACTGGTGACAAAGTACGTTATCATATTGAAGTTCCGCCGGGATTGACTGCTACCCTTATATTGCTACACCCATTGGCAAATGTCCGTTGTGATGGAATGTCGATTGCAGAGAATGAAGAGAATGGATTTGTGTGGCGACCACACGCTTATAACGAAGCAGTCATAACAATATTGACCGTACCTTCCGGCACATACGACTTTGAAACCGACTGGAAACCGGGGACGAAATGAAGTGAGAGCAACCAGCGGTACTTTCAAGCACGACAATTCGGAGCGAAAAACAATACGGGAGATCAGACCATGACTGAAAAACGGAAATGGGACGACAGCGTGATGATGCGAGCGGCGCGCGGATTGCCGACGGAACGTGTCCCCGTGTGGCTCATGCGTCAGGCGGGACGCTACATGGCCGAGTATTGTGCGGTGCGGGAAAAAACGACCTTTCTCGAACTCTGCAAGAATCCCGCACTGTCCGCCGAAGTCATGTTGACGGCCGTGGAACGGCTGAAGGTTGATGCGGCGATCATCTTTTCCGACTTGCTGCCGATACTCGAACCGATGGGCTTGATGCTCGAATTTGCCGCAGGGGAAGGGCCGCTCATTCACAACCCGGTGCGTTCGGCGGACGATGTGGCCCGGGTTCGTGAGTTGACCGACGTTTCGCCGCTCGACTTTGTGTTCGAGACAGTGCGGCAAACCCGCGCGGGACTTGATGAATCGTTGCCGGTCATCGGATTTGCGGGGGCACCGTTCACGCTGGCCGGTTACGCGGTCGAAGGCTGCGGCAGCCGCGATTTCCGCCTTGCGAAAACGATGATGTACTCGCAACCGGAACACTGGCACACATTGCTCGACAAAATCGCCGAGACGGTCGCACGATATCTGATCGAACAGGCACGCGCGGGAGCACAAATTTTGCAGCTTTTCGATAGTTGGGCCGGCTGTCTCTCCTGCGACGATTACCGGCAGTATGTTCTGCCGCACAGCCGCAAGGTGTTCGACCTGGTGCGCGACGCCTGCCCCGACACGCCGATGATTCATTTCGGCACCGGCAACCCGATGTTGCTGCCGTTGTTCCGCGAGGCGGGCGGCAATGTCATCGGCGTTGACTGGCGTATTCCCATTGATACGGCGTGGGACATGATCGGTCACGACCGTGCGGTGCAGGGCAACCTCGACCCGGTTGTCCTGTTGGCCGGCGGCGATGTGATCGGACGTCACGCCGCCGCCATTCTGCAAAAAGCGGCTCACCGTCCCGGCTTCATTTTCAACCTCGGTCACGGCATCCTCCCGCAAACGCCGCCAGCGAATGTCGTTGCACTGGTCGAAATGGTCAAGGCATTTCAGATCGGACGGGGGACTTCCGTCTCTTGAATCGGTGCCCGTTTTGCGTTACCATATCTGTTTCGTGATGGCGACTGCGTGAACGGGCAATCCCTTCCTCAAGGAACAATCTGTTCACGAAAATGCAGGACACAACGAGTTTTTCTCACCCATGCAACGCGAATTTTTGAATTGGGACATGCCGGTTTTGGAAACGGCGGCGGATTATCTCGTGAGGCGGTACTTTGCCGATGAACGCATTGACATGCGCAAGGTGCTGATCGTGGTCACCGGTGCGCAGGCAAAGCGGCGGCTTGAGGAACTGTTGCAGCACAAGGCCGCCGAACTTGATCCGGCCTGGTTTCCACCGAAACGTATTACGACCATCGGGACGTTTCCCGAACTGTTGTATCAGCAGAAAAATCCGGCGGCAAGCGATTTGGTGCAACAACTCGCCTGGTCAACCGCACTCGACCAGTTGCACGGCAAAAATCCGGAAGCAATCAAGCGGTTGGCGGAACAGTTGCCGGCACAAAACGATTGGGCCGGACGACTTGCGCTGGGACGCCTCATCGCACAGTTGCATCTCGAACTGGCTGCGGACCGTGTTGATTTCGGCATGGTGGATGCGTATTGTCGTGAGAAACAGTTACCCGAGGAAGCCGCCCGTTGGGAGGTGCTGGCCGGGTTGCAGGCACTGTACCTTGCCGAATTGGACGCGGTGCAACTTTGGGACATTCAAACGGCACGGGCTTATGCGCTCGACCATGCCGAGTGCGAAACGGATTGCGACATTATTCTTATCGGCCTTTCCGATTTGAATCGCACACAACGGGCGATACTCGACGCGGTTGGTGAACGGGTTACGTCACTTGTATTCGCACCGGAGTCATTTGCCGATATGTTCGACGAACACGGTTGCGTCGAAGCGGAGCGGTGGCAGACACACCCGCTCGACATCCCCGACGCCATGATCGAACAGGCCGAAACACCCGCGTCGCAGGCGATCTCCGTATTGCATTGGTTGCATCAACTCAACGCACGGTATTCGGCACAGGACATCGTGATTGGGGTGCCGGACGAATCGGTTGTACCGTTTCTCGCGCAACAGTTGGGGCAGGCTGACGTTCCGCATCGCCAGCCGGCCGGAACGCCAGTATCGCAAACACCGGTCTTTTTGCTGATCGAATCGCTGGCCAATTACCTGCAAACACAGCGTTACAGCGACCTGATGACTTTGTTGCGGCATCCTGACATGGAACGGTTCGTCAACCGGCAACTGCAACGGGAGATCGAAGCACTTCGCATAGCGGACAGTGCAGTGACAGTGTCGCCGCATGAATCGTGGCTGGTCGAATTTGACACCTATTACCGTGACCACCTGCCGCTGGTCATCGACGGAAACCGGCTGTTGCGGCCACGCCGCGAATCAGACGATGATTCCAACCTGGATGTGTTACAGGCAGGTGATGGTAACAGCGATGTTGCACCATCGGAATCGTCCGACCGTGAGTACCATCTCGTGAACATGGTATATGGCATCCTTGAGAATCTTGTTGGGTTACTGTTTGAAAACAGCCAGCAACCCAATGACGCAACAACATCCGACGGCAAAGAGCAACCGGGAAAACAGCAGCCGGGAACGAAGAGAGGCCACGGAGTGGCCGAACGGAGTGACCGGACAACACGCCCCACTCCGTTCGTTGCACTCACTGCGTTCCCGGCTGCTGTTTCCTGCACTCAACGTCCCGCCGAATGGTGCATTGCAATTCAGCGGTTGCTGACGCAATTGTACGGTCCTCGCAAAACCAATGCGGTTGCGTCGCGTTTGGCCGATCACCTCATCGAAAAATCGTTCGAGCAACTTGAGAAGCTTTATGACAAGCTGGCCGATATCCCGGAACGCTTGATTCCGACGATGACGGCGGCGGAAATGCTACAATTGTTACTGCGGATGTGGGCGTCGGAACGCATTCCGCCACTCGCGGAAGGTGAAGCCATCGAATTGCTTGGCTGGCTCGAACTGCTGACCGATGACGCACCGGCGATTGCCATCACCGGCCTCAACGAGAATTTCGTGCCGTCATCAAAAACGGCGGACATGTTTCTGCCGGACGGAATGCGGCGTGAATTGCAACTCGAAGACAACACCCGGCGATATGCCCGTGACGCTTATGCGCTGTCGGCAATTATGGCTTCGCGGGAAAATGTGCGAATCATTTTCGGCAGACGTTCCGTCGAAGGCGAACCACTTCTGCCAAGTCGCTTGCTTTTCGCGACGGACGAGCAACACATTGCCGAACGTGTCCGGCAATATTTCGCCGAACCGTCCAAAAACACGACAAGGCCGGTGTGCGGTTCGCTCCGCGCAGGCCGGACCACTTCCGATTTTGACCCAAAAGAACCACCAAAAACCGGTGAGGTCCCCGACGGTATCCGTGTGACCGAGTTTCGCGATTACCTGCAATGCCCCTTCCGGTATTACCTCAGACACCGGTTGCGGCTCAATATCATCGACGACACCGCTGAAGAACTTGACGGCGGTGCGTTCGGTGACATTGCGCATCGCGTACTCAAACTGTTCGGGCGGAGTCGAATCAAGAACTCGCGGGACGCCGGGCAAATCGCCGATTATCTCAGCCGGCAACTCGACGCGGTGGTCAAAGACGTGTATGGTGCAGCGCATCGTCCGGTCATTGCCGTGCAGGTCGAGCAGTTGCGGATTCGGCTGAATGCGTTTGCCGTTGCCCAGGCCAAACACGCGGCGGAGGGTTTTGAAATTCTGCATGTCGAATACTCGCCCCCAACAGAGGACGGCAGTGCGATTGTCGACGTCGATGGCCGGCCGATCAAACTCCGGGGACGCATCGACCGCGTGGATTTCAACCACCATTCGGGCAAATACGTTTTGCTCGACTACAAAACCACCGCCGCCGGAGACGCTCCGGAAAAAACACACCGTCAGAAAGGCGAATGGGTCGATCTGCAACTGCCGCTTTACGAATGGATTTTCTCGGAACACAACGACGTCGAATGGGGAATTGACGTCGGCTATGTTTCGCTTCCGAAAGACGTGTCAAAAACCGGCTTCCTGATCGCCGACTGGCAGTACCATGATTTTGAAAACGCCCGCAACACGGCCCAGGAAGTCATCCGCAAGATTCGCCGAGAAGTGGTCTGGCCG